>NZ_JAUBPB010000040.1:0-62282 GCF_036700545.1 Microcoleus sp. SVA1B4 | reverse complement strand
TCTCCCACCCTTACCCCTTGTTTGATTATCATTATTATTCAATTATATTTCTACATAAAGGGGTATTGACAAAATCTACTCCGTTCTAACTTGTTACCAATGGGGCGCGATGGCGAATATTTTTCGGCATAGCTTTAATAATTTAAATTATACCAATTCTACGATAACAAATCGCCGATATTTTTTGCCTCTATCAGAAGTAGGTCTTATGGCAAGTAGGAAGGTAGCTATTTTAATGTTCGATGATGTGGAGGTACTGGACTTTGCAGGCTTTTTTGAAGTGTTTTCGGTGGCATCAGAATTAAATAAGGCCGATTCCCTACCCTTGGGGATGGTTAATTGTATAATTTGCGCGCTCGTATGGGCGGGTTTTACCAATAATAATTGCCTAAAACAAACAATCTCGTAAACCCGCCCATACACGAAGGATGCTACTGGACGTGATATCAAGCATCTTCGCCCCACACTTTTAGTTGTAAATAGACTAATATCAAAGCTATAGCCATCAGGAAAGTTGCCGCTGCGGCTGCATAGCCAAAATCAAATTGCGAAAAAGCTTGCTCGTAAATATAATAAACTAGCAAATTAGTAGAGTTTAAAGGGCCGCCGCCGGTGATGACGTAAACTTGCTCGAAACTCCGCAGGGTAAAAATAGCAGTAGTAACAGTAGCAAATACTAAAGTCGGCCGCAAACCGGGTAAAGTGATGTACAAAAATTGCTGCCAAGCATTAGCTCCATCCAATTCTGCGGCTTCGTAACGATTTACCGGAATTGCTTGTAATCCTGCTAAAAATACTACCATATTAAAGCCTAATTGTTTCCAAACACTCAGCAGAATTATCACAGGCATTGCCCAAACTGTGCTACTCAGCCAAGGAATTGGATTTAAGCCGATCGCACTTAGGGCATTATTCACCGGGCCTTCGGTTTGAAACAACCACCGCCAACCCAAGCCAACTGCAACTAAAGAGGTAATCGAAGGAATAAAATAAGCGGTGCGGAGAGCTCCTCGCCAAGCAAACGAGCGATTTAGCAAAACTGCCAAACCCAAAGGAATCACTAAACTGGGAATGACTGTTGCAGTAGTAAAATAGAGCGTATTTTGGAGAATTTGCCAGAAATCCGGGTTTGTGACTAGACGCAAGTAGTTGTTGAAGCCAATCCAACGCACTCCCGACTGGGTAAAGCTGCCGCTGGTAAAGCTGAGGTAAAATAAATAGGCGATCGGCCAAATCAAAAAAGTACCCAGAAACAGCAAAGCTGGGGCCAGAAAAGTCCAAGCTGCGATCGCATCATTATCCAACCAGTTAAAACGCCCAAATTTAATCCGAACCATTGGCTTGTAAATTTTAGCTTTTAGTTTTAAATGGTATCACAATATAGGTCAATGTCAAAATGAACCTTCTCGATATATTAGCTCATTTACCCACTATAGAAACTGAAAGGCTCCTGCTCCGAAAAATTACCTTAAACGATGCCAGCGATATGTTTGAGTATGCCTCAAATCCCGAAGTATCACAATACACAATGTGGTCAACTCACACCTCGATCGAAGACACTAAATACTTTCTCAGGTCACTTACAAAAATGTACAAAAGACGAGAGCTTGTAGATTGGGGAATTGTCCACAAAGTCGAGAAAAAGTTTATCGGAACTTGCGGATTTGTGGAATGGAGCATGACGCACAGCCGCGCGGAAATTGGCTACGCACTTTCTAGGAGCTATTGGGGCGAAGGATACATGAGCGAGGCTGTTAATGCAGTGATTGAATTCGGCTTTCGGGAGATGTTGCTGAATCGAATTATGGCTCGATGTG
Source organism: Microcoleus sp. SVA1B4 (assembly GCF_036700545.1). Lineage (NCBI taxonomy): Bacteria > Bacillati > Cyanobacteriota > Cyanophyceae > Oscillatoriales > Microcoleaceae > Microcoleus > Microcoleus sp. SVA1B4. The sequence goes on along the minus strand of NZ_JAUBPB010000040.1, from coordinate 60,465 downwards.
AAGTTAACAATATTGCTTCCGCTCGCGTGATGGAAAAAGTGGGGATGCAATTGGAAGGGGTATTGCGACAGCAGCTATTTGTCAAAGGCAGATATTGGGATCTCAAAATTTATTCGATTCTCAGGGAAGAGTTTTTTGATAATTTTGATAATATTGTAGTAGAATCTGAGTGAATATTTTTGATAACATTTATGACCGCTAATCCAGTATCTGTTAATTCCAATGCCAGCCTGATTTCTCCTGAGATTGGTCAAAGTTCAATCGCTCCTACCCATCCTCCATTAAAATTAGGAGTTTTAGCATCTGGAAGCGGCAGCAACTTCGAGGTAATTTCCCAAGCCATCCAAAACCAACAACTCAACGCTAAAATCCCAGTATTAATTTACAACAACCCCGAAGCCAAAGCCGCAGCCAGAGCCGAAAAATACGGCATTCCCTCGATTCTTCTCAATCACCGCGACTGCAAAAGTCGCGAAGAATTAGATACAAAAATTGTCAAAACTTTTCAAGAGTATGATGTAGAATGGGTAGTGATGGCGGGTTGGATGCGAATTGTTACCACAGTTTTGTTTGATGCTTTTCCCGATCGCGTTATTAACATTCACCCCAGCTTACTGCCGAGTTTCCCAGGAATTCGCGCCGTCGAGCAAGCACTAGCCGCTAAGGTTAAAATCACCGGATGTACGGTGCATATCGCCCGTTTAGAAGTAGACAGCGGGCCGATTTTAATGCAGGCTGCGGTGCCGGTATTGCCTGATGATACCGCAGAAACACTGCACGCTCGAATTCAGGTGCAAGAGCACAAGATTATGCTCGGTGCGATCGCACTTATTGCTGAATCTAATCAAAAATATTGTGACTAAAAACCTTACCAGTGCTGCATCTTCCCCGGAATTGCCTGTCAGCGAATCACCCGAAACAGGCCCGCCGCTGACAGACTCTAATCGCCTGAAATTAATTCTCAAAGAAAGGCTCAAAAGGAGCATCGGCCTCAAGGGAGAATTCTATCTGCCTTGCTTGCCATCGATGCTAGACGACTATCTTAAATTACTGTCAGACTTCTTAAACATTCTCGGACAAAACATCGACGCTGCCCAAGCCGAAAACTTGCGAACATTAATCGCCAACGCCTTAGCAGAAGGATTCAAAAATTCCCCCCACGCTAATCTAATAGTCTCCTATTTTCCCGCCAATTCCCAAACCGGTTTAGCCGGCGGCATTACTCTGAATACCAAGATTCAAGTCGAATCAATGGCCCAGAAATATCATAGCTGGCCGGATATTCGCCCCGAACCTTTATTCGGCAGCCATCCCGATGCCAAAGTCATCGCCATTGCCGCCGAATTAGGCGAACCGGGAAAAGCACCTATTTTAGATGTTGGTGCGGGCCCAGGGCGCAATAGTCTGCCTTTAGCAAGGTTAGGCCATTCTGTGGATGCGATCGAACTAACACCCATATTTGCCGAAAAACTATCAGCAGCAGCCACCGCCGAAAACTTGCCGATAAATGTCACCCAAGGCGACGTTTTAGACCCATTATTGAGGATGAAAACTTATCGGTACAAATTAGCCATTGCTACCGAAGTTCTCTCTCATTTCCGCTACCCCGAACAAATTCGTCTTTTCCTCGGCAAAATGTCCGATGCTGTTTTAAGTGGCGGGTTTATTTTATTCAGTGCTTTCTTAGCTGTAGATGGGTACGAACCCGATGAGATGGCAAAACAAATGTCTGAATTGTGTTGGTCTTATCTGATTACCAGACAAGAATTGCAAGCAGCAATAGAGGGTTTGCCGTTAGAAATTATTTCCGATGAATCGGTGATTGAATACGAACAAAAACATTTGCCTGACTCTGCGTGGCCGCCGACACCTTGGTTTGTCAGTTGGGCCAGCGGGCGGGATTTATTTTCTGTGGAACAAACACCGCCGTTAGAGTTGCGGTGGATACTTGTTAAACGCTTGTAAAGTTTATTAGACATCGTAAGAATTGCCAGCTTTGAACAGGCAGGATGCCTGTTCCACAATTATTGGATATGTCTCTTGTTTTAGCTATATTTTTAGATAAAGTTGTCGATAATTTTCGCAGGTTGGGGCGAGGATACTTCGCATCGGGGCCCAGAAACCGGGTTTTTTACGAAAAGACGCGTTATAACCCGCAGATTAGGTAAAAAACCCGGTTTCGAGGGGTCGGAGTGCGTAAGTCTTGATTATCTCTGATTTTGTTAAACGTCAGGATTTTATATACAGCGTATTCCAGGTTTGTGAAGTGTAGGGACACGGCACTGCCGTGTCTCTACGGGGAGCCAAGGATGGCGGGTGTACTTCATAAATGTGGAATACGCTGTAAGTGTTGGGATGTGTAATTTTCAAGCAGTAATAAATAACTTAGAATAATAACAATGCGCTGATTAAGATTAAGGGAAGTAGAGAAGTAATTGATTCGTTGATAGCAGTCAGCGCCAGCTTAATTGGTGTTGACGATTTCCGAACTATTTGAGCCTAAATACTCGAATTCAGGTGCAATAACACAAGATTACGATCGCACCGATCGTCCTTATTGCCGCTGAAAATGCTATAAACTTGTAGTGCGCCCGCAGTAAGGTAGGGGCAGATAGATGAGAAGAGTGGATATTTCGTTAGAGATGCGCTGGGGCGATCGGCTGATGGCTGTATTGTTGGGTTTGGCTGGATTAGCTATAATTTGGCAAAGAAGCGATCGCTCGATTTTTGATTAATTTAACATTTATTTATAAAAACAGTTATCATTTCTTAACTTTAGGGTGGTAGTATCAACCTTCAGAGGTTGGAATGGATGCGTCAATCTAGCGGGTTAAGTCGTTATGTCAACAAAGATTACCTCTATCTGGTTATCAAGCAGACCCAAGCGGTGCTGGTAGCCTTGGCGAATATTTGCAAGTAACTGCTGCGGAGGAGTTAGCTTTTTAGCGTCTCTACGCACCTAGCTTTAGGCTGAAATTTTCAATTTGACTAAATCCTATTAGCCCTGCTTAGGGCAATAGGCTTAGGTAATTTTAAAGTAATTAGGAATAGTAGCAATGCCAGTTAATTTTGCCGGATCGTACACTCAAAATTTTGACTCTTTAGCAAACACAGGTACACCTACTTGGACTAACGATACTACGCTTCCTGGATGGTTTCTTTACCGTCAACCTGCTACTCCTGCTGCTACGGCTATTACCGCCTACACCGCAAATAATGGAGCTATTGGTACCGGAAATTTTTATAGTTATGGCTCAACAAGCTCCACCGATCGCGCATTGGGGGGACTTGGTTCAGGAGGCGCTTATTTTGGTAGTCCGACATCAGGAAATATTGCAGGATGGATTGCTTTTTCTGCAACAAATACGACTGGTTCAACAATCAATAGCCTAAATGTTTCCTTTAATGGTGAACAATGGCGCAACAATGGGAATGCTACTGCCCAACCAATGGTTTTAGAGTATGGATTAGGAGCAACGTTTGATAGCGTAACTTGGACTGTACCCGGTGGAAACTTTGATTGGACTTCTCCCGTTGCAACTACTACCGCTGCTGCGGTTGATGGTAATGTGGCCGGTCAAGTAGCTGGTCGAGGTGGAGCGCTCACTGGCTTAAACTGGGCAAATAACAACACATTGTGGTTTCGTTGGGTTGAGCGTAACGACTCAGGTAACGATCACGGCTTGGCGATCGATGATTTTTCCCTCTCCCTACCTGCTCAGCCAGACTTAACCATCACGAGCAGCGCCCCTGCTAACGCCACCGTCAGCACTCCCTTCGACTACACGCTGACATTAACCAACAGCGGCACCGGCAACGCTACAGGAGTTAGCGCTCAATTCACTTTACCTGGGGGCGTTACTTACAATTCGGCCAGCGGTACGGGTTTTACTGCGACTCAAGCTGCTGGAGTCGTTACTTTTTCAGGAGGTGCGATCGCGGCTGGCGGCACCGTTCCCCTTACAATTAACGTTACTCCGACTGTTGCGGGTACTCTTACCAGTGCGGCGGGTGCGGCGGTTGCAGATCCGGCGAATGCGATCGCAGAAACCAGCGAAACTAATAACTCTTCTTCTACGATCGTCAATACAATTGTTGCAGCTACCTCTGAGCCAGACTTAACCATCACTAGCAGTGCCCCTGCTAACGCCACCGTCAACACTCCATTCGACTACACGCTGACGCTCAACAACGCCGGCACCGGCAACGCTACAGGAGTTAGCGCTCAATTCACTTTACCTGCGGGCGTTACTTACAATTCGGCCAGCGGTACGGGTTTTACTGCGACTCAAGCTGGGGGAGTTGTTACCTTTACAGGCACAGGTGCGATCGCGGCTGGCGGCAGCGTTCCCCTTACAATTAACGTTACTCCGACTGTTGCGGGTACTCTTACCAGTGCGGCGGGTGCGGCGGTTGCAGATCCGGGAAATGCGATCGCAGAAACCAGCGAAACTAATAACTCTTCTTCTACGATCGTCAATACAATTGTTGCAGCTACCTCTGAGCCAGACTTAACCATCACTAGCAGTGCCCCTGCTAACGCCACCGTCAACACTCCATTCGACTACACGCTAACATTAACCAACAGCGGTACTGCTGCTACTCCAGCAGGAGTTACCGCCAACTTCACTTTACCTGCGAACGTTACTTACAATTCGGCTAGCGGTACGGGTTATACAGTCACTCAAGCTGGGGGAGTTGTTACCTTTACAGGCACAGGTGCGATCGCGGCTGGCGGCAGCGTTCCCCTTACCGTTAACGTTACTCCGACTGTTGCGGGTACTCTTACCAGTGCGACAGGTGCGGCGGTTGCAGATCCGGCGAATGCGATCGCAGAAACCAGCGAAACTAATAACTCTTCTACTGCCGTTACTACAACTGTTGCACCTCCTCCTCAGCCAGACTTAACCATCACTAGCAGTGCCCCTGCTAACGCCACCGTCAACACTCCATTCGACTACACGCTAACATTAACCAACAGCGGTACTGCTGCTACTCCAGCAGGAGTTACCGCCAACTTCACTTTACCTGCGGGCGTTACTTACAATTCGGCCAGCGGTACGGGTTTTACTGCGACTCAAGCTGCTGGAGTCGTTACTTTTTCAGGAGGTGCGATCGCGGCTGGCGGCAGCGTTCCCCTTACAATTAACGTTACTCCGACTGTTGCGGGTACTCTTACCAGTGCGGCGGGTGCGGCGGTTGCAGATCCCGGCAGCGCGATTCCAGAAAGCAACGAAACTAATAACTCTTCTACTGCTGCCGTCTCAACGACAGTCAGTGCCGCACCTGCCATTATTCGCATTCGCGATATTCAAGCAGCCAGTCACCGATCGCCGCTGGTAAGTACAACTGTCACCAATGTTCCCGGTGTAGTGACGGGACTGATAACTGGCAGCGGTCGCGGTTTTTATATGCAAGACCCGACTCCCGACACCGGGCCTAATCCAAATTCTACATCGGAAGCGGTTTTTGTGTTCCTGGGAAGTTCGACAATACCCAATCCTACTGTCGGACAATCGGTACAGGTAACTGGTCGAGTTGACGAATTCCGCCCCGCTAACAACGCCACCAATCTTACTACTACCCAAATTAACGCTACGGTTTCTGGGGCTGCTTTAGGGGCGATCGCACCTTTAGGAACAATTACTCCAACTATTATCGGCAACGGCGGCCGCATTCAACCGACAACCTCCATTCAAAACGATTTCACTGCTGCTGGAAATGTCGAAACAGGAGGCGATTTCGACCCGACAACGGAAGGCATTGACTTCTACGAAAGTTTAGAAGGAATGCTCGTGCAAGTCAACAATCCGGTTGTTGTCGGCCCCACAAACAACTTTGGCGAATTCTACGTTTTGGCGGATAACGGTGCGAATGCTACCGGCCGAACAAGTCGCGGCGGGATTGCCGTTTCTGCTACCGATTTTAACCCAGAACGCATTCAAATTGACGATACTCTGCTCAATCCTCCCAGCAATACAAGTCTCTCGCCTCTGACTGATGTTGGGGACAAATTGGGTACTGTCTCAGGCGTTATCGGTTACAGTTTCAGCAATTACGAGCTTTTAAATACTGCTCAAATTCCTCAATCCAGCGTCATTTCCGGCGGACTGACCAAGGAAGTGACAAACTTAACTGGAAATGCCAATCAACTGACAGTCGGCAACTTCAACGTCGAGAATTTAGACCCCGGCGATACCGCCAAATTCCCTGCACTAGCGAGTCGAATTGTCACTAACCTCAAAAGTCCTGACATTATCAATATCGAGGAAATTCAAGACAACAACGGCGCGACTAATGACGGTGTAGTTGCGGCGGATACAACTTACAACACCTTAATTTCCGCAATTCAAGCTGCGGGCGGCCCGACTTATGAATTCCGGCAAATTAACCCGGTAAACAACCAAGACGGCGGCGAACCGGGCGGCAATATTCGCGTCGGATTTTTGTTCAATCCCAGCCGCGTTACTTTTGTCGATCGCCCGGGCGGCACTTCCACAACCGCAACTACAGTTAACACCGTCAGCGGCGCCCCGGCACTGTCAGCAAGTCCCGGCAGAATTGACCCGACCAATGCAGCATTTAACAGCAGCCGCAAGCCTCTAGTCGGGGAATTTCTATTCAACGGCCAGTCAGTATTTGTGATTGTCAATCACTTCAACTCAAAAGGCGGCGACCAACCGCTTTACGGCCCCACTCAACCACCTGTTCTCACCAGCGAAACTCAGCGCCTGCAACAAGCACAAATTGTCAACAATTTTGTCGATAGCATTTTGGCAGTAGATGCCAATGCGAATGTAATTGTTGCCGGAGATTTGAACGATTTCCAATTTTCCGAACCGCTGAATGTTGTCCGGGGAATTCCGGGCGGTAGCGGCACTGCTGTGCTGCAAAATTTAATCGAAACTTTGCCGGAAAATGAGCGCTATACTTACAATTTCCAAGGCAACGCGCAGGTTCTCGACCACATCTTAGCTAGCAATAACTTAGCCACCAATTTAGCCGGATTTGATGTAGTTCACATCAACTCAGAATTTGCCGACCAAGATAGCGACCACGATCCGAGTGTCGCCCGGTTTAACATTCCATTGCCGACGGTAACTATTACTGCTACAGACGCAGCTGCAGCCGAATCTGGAAATCCGGGTATTTTCCGCATCGCGCGATCGGGCAGTACCAGCCTGCCGCTGACAGTGAATTATACTACTGCTAGCGGTACCGGGTTTGCCACAAGCGATGATTTCACGCCGAATTTAACGGGCAGCATTATCATTCCGGCGGGTCAATCTTTTGCAGATGTTACTATTACTCCAGTTGACGACACAATTGTTGAAAGCAGCGAGGCTGTGAAGCTGACTTTAGTCGCTGCGGCTGGTTACAATTTGGGGACTGCTGGTACTGAAACGGCTTCAGTGGCGATCGCAGACAACGATGTATTCGCGCCGGGAACATTTAATTTCAGCAGCGGCACTTACAGCGTTAATGAAAACGGCGCAACCCAAACAATTACGGTTAATCGTACAGGCGGCAGCAATGTTTCCGCCTCTGTCAGTTACAGCACTTCTGACGGTAGCGCCACCGCCGGAAGCGACTACACTGCAACGTCGGGTACGTTCAACTTTCTCTCTGGCGAAACCACCAAAACTTTCAGTATTCTCATTACTGACGACACGTTATTAGAAGGGAATGAAACGCTCAATCTCAGCTTGAGCAATCCCACAAATGGTGCGAGTTTGGGAACTCAGAATACGGCGAGTTTGACTATTGTAGATACGACGCCGACAGGTACGCCGACACCCGATCCCAGTCCCTCGCCGACGCCGACAGGTACACCAACACCCGATCCCAGTCCCTCGCCGACGCCGACAGGTACACCAACTCCGACGCCTACAGGTACGCCAACTCCGACACCTACAGGTACGCCAACTCCGACGCCGACAGGTACGCCAACTCCGACGCCGACAGGTACGCCAACTCCGACGCCGACAGGTACGCCGACGCCCGATCCAAACTGCATTGGCGATCGCATTGAAAGGCCAAATCTCGATCGACCAAATCCAGTTGATAATATTATCAACGGCAATTCCGGCATCCTAATCGGTACTCCCAGAAATGACGGTTACTTTGGCAACAGTCCCAATATATTCAATGCCAAAGCAGGTAACGACAACCTAATTGGTGGCAACAGCCCAGACATTTTCAACGGCAACGAAGGCAACGACTTCATCAATGGAAATCGCGGAAATGATATCCTACTTGGCGGCAAAGGTAACGACATCATTATCGGCGGTGAAGACGAGGATCTCATCTTCGGAGATAAGGGGAATGATTCGATTAACGGTAAAGAGGGCAATGACTTCATTTATGGCAATGCAGGCGTCAACTTTATCGATGGTGGTAAAGGAAACGATATCCTAATTGGCGGCAAAGATAGCGATGCGATTGTCGGAAGTCAAGGCAGTGATTCTATCTTCGGACAATTTGGAGATGACACTCTGTGCGGGGATGCTGGCAACGATTTACTCTGTGGCAACGAGAATAATGACCTCATAGATGGCGGAGCTGGAAATGATACCATTTATGGCGGTGAAAACAGCGACACCCTCCTCGGTTGTACTGGCAGCGATTTATTGTTCGGAGATTTAGGAGATGACAGCTTGATTGGCGGGCTGGGCAATGACACGTTTGCGATCGGCAACAATCTCGGAATCGATATTATTTCCGACTTTGTTAAAGGCGAAGATGTGTTGGGATTGTCTCGCGGCTTGAGTTTCAACCAATTGGAAATTAGTCAGAGTAATAACAGCGCTTTGATTAAGGTGAATGGAATTGCGATCGCCTCTTTAACTGGAGTCAATGCTTCGCTAATTGATGTTAACGATTTCCGAACAGTTTAACCACAGTAATAGGATGCCCCGGATCGTAGTTTCTCAATCATTGAGAAAATAACGCACTCCGGGGCATCCTACGACAATAATTTTTGGCGGTTAAAAACCAATACGGTTCAGTTAACACTGCTAATTCCCCGGAGATCCCTTGCAGCATCCCCCGAATCGTTGCGGGGACTTTCACCCCCCCTTTTCCCCCCTTTTTTAGGGTGGCTAGGGGGGATTTGTTTTATCTGAACCGTATTGGGTTAAAAACCTAAGCCTCCACCTCGGATGCCCGCAATTGTCCGCAGGCTGCATCTGCTTCTAAGCCGCGAGAATACCGCACGCTAACTGCAATTTTCTTTTCCTTCAAAGTCGCAACGAAACTGTTAATTCGATTGGGAGTCGGTCGCTTATATTCAGCTTCCTGAATCGGATTGTAAGGAATCAAATTGACGTGACACTGAAAACCGCGCAACTGACTAGCCAACTCGGCTGCGTGTTCCGGCAAGTCATTCACACCTGCTAAAAGTACGTATTCAAAACTTAATCTGCGTCCAGTCGATCGCACATATTCCCGACATTCGGCGATTAACTCACCCAAAGGATAAGGGCGGGCGCTAGGAATTAACTCTTCGCGCAATCTTTGATTAGAAGCGTGGAGGCTGACGGCGAGGGTAACTTGCAGTTGATGTTCGGCTAGTTGGCTGATGCGATTGCGAATTCCTACTGTAGAAATGGTGATGTTTCGCTGTCCAATTCCTACATCTTGATTCAAACACTTGACAGCAGCTACAACATTATCGAAATTCAGCAGGGGTTCGCCCATTCCCATAAATACGATGTGGCTGACTCTGCGGCCGAAATCTTGCTGTACAGTCAAAACTTGATCGACGATTTCGTGTTTTTCTAAATTGCGCTTGAAACCGCCTTTTCCCGTAGCGCAAAAGTCGCAGCCCATCGCGCAGCCAACTTGGGCTGAGACGCACACAGTCAGCCGTTTATCGGTGGGAATGCCGACTGTTTCAATGATTTGACCGTCTGCCAATTTTAATAGATACTTTACCGTGGCGTCTGGTGCGACCGATCGATAATGAATAGTCGATCGCCCGATCGGAATTTTAGCAACAGTCTCGCGCCACTGTTTCGAGAATACAGAAATATCAGAGATCGATCGCGCGCCTCTCTCATAAATCCACTGGTACAACTGCTTTCCGCGATAAGCAGGCTGCCCGTTTTGCTGCACCCACTCCGTTAACTCAGCCAAACTCGCCCCCAACAGAGGCGGAATTTTATGCGACTCAACAGCCAAAGCAGCAGTCTTGCGAGACTGATTCGCACCCTTGGAATTACCAGAAGAGTACACTTGAGAAACGGAAGTAGGAGACATAGGTCATCAGAAAATTTAAAGCCACCTTCTATATTAAAACTTCTCGACCCAAGCTGCAGTTAATCGTCAAAAAGGAGAAGTCTCGATCCCCCTAAATCCCCCTTAATCAGGCGAACTTTCAGAATAATCCGGTTCCCCCCTAAAAAAAGGGGGGTTAGGGGGCATCTTATTGTGGACTCACAAAGAAAACTCCAGACATCAATGTCCGCAACAAAGTTAATATTTGGTAAAATTCCACAAAAATTGCATTTAAATGACGGCAGCCACCTAAAATAAACTCTGTAGTTTGTTCAAGGGTATGCAATCTGACTGCTTTCCATCACAATTAATGCAACTTTTATGGTGCTAAATATTCTTGCGTTGCCCTTAGCGTTTCAATTTACATCGCCGGGCCCAATTATCTTTCAACTTGGCCCCGTAGCCATTCGCTGGTACGGGCTGTTGATAGCTTCTGCCGTCTTGATTGGGGTCAGTCTGTCCCAATACTTGGCCCAAAAACGCCGCGTCAACCCAGAATTATTGGGTGATTTGGCAATTTGGCTGGTTTTGGGCGCTATTCCCTGCGCTCGAATTTACTATGTAGCTTTTGAGTGGCCGCAATACGCCCAGAGGCCTGAAGATATTATTGCGATTTGGAAAGGCGGAATTGCCATTCACGGGGCGATTTTGGGTGGCACGATCGCAGCTTTAATTTTTGCGAAAATTCAGCGAGTTTCTTTTTGGCAATTGGCAGATTTAATCGCGCCTGCGGCAATTCTCGGTCAGGCGATCGGACGCTGGGGAAATTTCTTTAACTCGGAAGCTTTTGGCAGTCCTACGGATTTGCCTTGGAAACTCTATATTCCGCCAAACAGCCGCCCGCCCGCCTACGCTAATTTTGAATACTTCCACCCCACATTTCTCTACGAATCCCTGTGGAATCTGACAGTATTTGGCTTGCTTCTGACTTTGTTTTTCCGCGATTTGCAGGGCAAAATTCGCTTGAAAATTGGTGCTTTATTTTTGGTTTATATCGCAGCTTACAGTTCCGGTCGAGTATGGATTGAAGGGTTGCGGACTGATAGTTTGATGTTCGGGCCGCTGCGGACGGCACAGATGGTAAGCTTGACTGGGATTGTGTTAGGGTTGGGCGGGTTAGCTTGGCTTTATCTGCTCGATCGACCTTTACCTGATGTTGTCTCCCCGAATAGCGATCGGGCAAAGATCACTCCGAAATTGCCAGAGGATCAATAAAAAACCCCAGAGAGGTTAGTCTCTAGGGTTCAAAACCAGGGTGCATCTACCATCTATTACTTCCAACCAAAATAGGTACATCCGGAAGCGTCCGTAAATTTAGCAAATTTTTTAGCAGCCATGAGTTTGACAGAGATTGAAGCCCTAATTCCAGGGGTATACATTGTAGGTGCAGGCCCGGGAGACCCGGATTTGTTGACTGTTAAGGCTCAAAAATTACTGGCTGCAGCCGATGTCATATTATTTGCTGATTCGTTAGTTCCAGAGCAAATTTTGCAGGGAGTACGCGCGGATGCTGAAGTGATCCAAACTGCGGATAAGACCCTGGAAGAGATTGTACCTTTGATGGTGGAACGAGTGCGCGAGGGTAAAAGCGTCGTCCGCCTCCATTCCGGCGATCCCTGTCTCTACGGGGCTGTGGGCGAACAAATGCAAGCTTTGGCCTCCGAGGGAATTGCTTTTGAGGTAATTCCGGGAATTAGCGCTTTCCAACTTGCGGCGGCTAAACTTAAAATTGAGTTGACAGTTCCGGGAGTTGTGCAGACAATTATTTTGACGCGAATTAGCGGCAGAACCGAAGTGCCCGATCGCGAAGAATTGGCGAGTTTAGCGGCTCATCAAGCGAGTTTGTGCCTGTATTTGAGCGCCCGCCATGTCGAAAAAGCTCAAGCTAAATTGATGGAACATTACCCATCTGATTTGCCTGTAGCGATTTGTTATCGGTTGGGCTGGCCCGATGAAAAAATTGTGCTAGTTCCCCTTGACAAAATGGCAGTTGCTACCCGCGAAAATAATTTGATCAGAACGACAATGTATGTTATTAGTCCGGCGTTGGGAAAATCGGCAGAAGGGCGATCGCGCTTGTACCATCCAGAGCACGATCGGCTTTTCCGTCAGTAGTCAGTTGGCAGTTGACAGTAGTCAGTCAGTAGTAGTCAGTAGTAGGTTGGGTTGAGGGACGAAACCCAACATCCAATTCATGAGTGTTGGGTTTCGTTCCTCAACCCAACCTACAGAATAAAAACTAATAATCAATAACCAATAACCAAATCACAAATGAAAGACTTAACTCGCAGACAATTTATCACTGTCACCGCATTAAGCGCCGGATTTACTTTAGCAGTTCATCCTCTGGCGGCTGCCGTCATCAATACGGATGCTGCTGGTTTAGTTGCCGGTGAGGTAAAAATTCCCGTAAAAGACGGCTCAATTCCAGCCTACAGAGCAATGCCAGCCAGCGGCAGCAATTTTCCAGTAATTTTAGTAATCCAAGAAATCTTCGGAGTTCACGCGCACCTTCAAGATATTTGCCGCCGTTTGGCAAAATTAGGTTATTTAGCGATCGCCCCTGAAATGTTTGCCCGTCAAGGTGATGTTTCTAAAATCACCGACATTCAAGAAATTAGGAGTAAAGTTGTCTCGAAAGTTCCTGACGAGCAAGTTATGTCCGATTTAGATGCAACCGTAGAGTGGGCACAAAAGTCAGGAAAAGGCAATATTAATAAGTTGGGAATTACAGGATTTTGCTGGGGTGGCAGAATTGTTTGGCTGTACTCTTCTCACAACCCGAAAGTCAAAGCAGGAGTGGCTTGGTACGGGCGTGTAGTTGGCGATTCTACGGCTTTAACTCCCAAACAGCCGATCGACATTGCAGCAACTTTGAAAGTGCCTGTCTTGGGGCTTTACGGCGGCAAAGACGAGGGAATTCCCAACGATACAGTCGAGAAAATGCAGGAAGTTCTCAAAACTGGTAGCAGCGGTTCCGAAATTGTGCTTTATCCAGATGCGCCCCACGCTTTTAACGCCGACTATCGCCCCAGTTACCGGAAAAAAGAAGCTGAGGATGGTTGGAAACGGATGCAAGATTGGTTTAAAAAGTATGGAGTTTCATAATAGTTGTGAGTTGTTAATTTTCACTTAAAACTGGTGTCAAGTTTGGGATCGAAAAAGGCAATATTAGCGAATAGCCCTTAAGACAGGTGGGTTTGTGGGCCCGACATTGGTAAACTGAGCGGTGTAGAATTATCGATCGAACAGGTAAGCCCGTGCTAGACGAACAAGCTAAAAAGACCATCTTGCGGAAAATCCCTCACGGATTGTACATCTGCGGTGTCAAAGACGGGGAGGAAGTCAACGGTTTCACCGCTAGCTGGGTGATGCAATCTTCCTTTACCCCTCCCTTAGTTGTCAACTGCGTCAAGCAAGACTCCAAATCCCACGCCATGATCAAAGCCAGCGGTGTCTTTGCTTTGAGTTTCCTAGAAGCAGGGCAAAAAGAGTTAGCCCAGAAATTCTTCAAGCAGCAGCGCCGCGTTGGCAATAAATTTGAGGATGTAGAATTTTATCCGGGCGCGGAAACTGGTTGTCCGATTATCTCGGATTCTCTGGGTTACATCGAGTGTAAAGTTGTCGGTTCTGTGGAACACGGAGACCACACAGTTTATGTGGGAGAAGTTTTGGCAGCCGGCGTCCACCGAGAAGGAAATCCGTTGCTGCTAGAAAGCACCGGTTGGAATTACGGCGGTTAGAAAGTTGGCAATTGGCAATTGGCAGTTGTCAGTTGTCAGTTGTCAGTTGTTAAGGGATGCGAGTTAAAATTAATAAAAAATCGGCGACAATTTTGTCGGCATTTTCTTCTGTCAAAATTGGTACGTGTACGAAAATACATTTGGTGCTAAGTTGAGAATCTGCAAGGTGTTTTAAAACTGCATAATAGAGGGCTTCGCATACAAATTTTCCGGCTTCGTGGCTGATTTCTGTTGCAGCTAAATCAGCGACTAGCGGTTCGAGATTAACTGCGGTTTTCCGAATGTCGCTATCGCAGCAAGCGCAAGATTCCACGGTTAATTTTTGCCGGCTTTCGGCCATGCCACAGCAGATAATAGTGTCGGGTTGGAGTTGGTTGATTTGGGCGATCGCCAAATTTGGTGCTAGCTGAAAATCTACGGGCAGTTTCCTCAAAAAAGTCAGGGAATCAGGCAAAGATTTCATCTGGGAAATCTTGGCTAATAAGTCGTCCGAAGAGTTGGATTGCTGATGGGGAAGCCAAGTATCAAATGAGGTTAGCAGGATTTTCGCTGTCATATTTGTGCAATAATACTGATATTGATAATATAAGGCAAGTAAGTCAATGTCTGTCATTGCAGTAGTAGACTATGACATGGGCAATCTGCACTCAGTCTGTAAAGGCTTGGAAAATGTGGGTGCAGTGCCAAAAATTACAGATTCTCCTGCTATAATCGAGCAGGCTGATGCGGTGGTTTTGCCGGGAGTGGGTTCGTTTGACCCGGCAATGCAGAATTTACGATCGCGCAATTTGATAGAACCGATAAAAAGGGCGATCGCCTCTGGAAAACCTTTTTTAGGCATTTGTTTGGGTTTGCAAATTCTGTTTGAAAGTTCCGAAGAAGGCGTAGAACCGGGATTGGGCGTTATTGCCGGAAAAGTGCGCCGATTTCGCTCGGAACCTGGTTTGACAATTCCCCACATGGGATGGAATCAATTGGAATTTCCTGGGCCGGATTTGCCGCTGTGGGAAAATTTACCGTCTGATCCTTGGGTTTATTTCGTGCATTCTTATTATGTCGATCCAGTTGATTTGGAAGTGCGATCGGCAATCGTGAGTCACGGTAGTCAAAACGTGACGGCAGCTATAGCTAAAGACAATCTGATGGCCGTGCAATTTCACCCCGAAAAGTCTTCGAGTACGGGATTGCAAATGCTGTCAAATTTTGTCAGTCTGGTGAGGGAAAAAGTACCCGCTTAGGTGGAATGAATCTTTAAAAACCCGGTAGATTGCCGAAACCGGGTTTGACATTTTTAAAAGTATTCTTTCTTCCTGACATCCGTTACATCTGAGATGTTGCACCATTCTCAATTACTTGTTTAGGAACAGGCAAGATGCCTGTTCCACAAGAAAATTCACTCTTTGTGGAACGGGCATCTTGCCTGTTCTTGAGAATGGTGCAAGATGTGAGTTACATCCGTTACATCCGTTACAGAATCCGTTGCCGAACTTCCTTCTTCCTAAATGAGTTTAAGAATCTGTGGCAATCGCCAAATAAAAACCCTGCCGGGACTCGCAACTCGCCCTACACCTTCGCGAGTCAGAGAAGCTTTATTTAATATTTGGCAAGGGACGATCGCAGATTGCAGATGGCTTGACATTTGTACCGGCAGTGGTTCCATGGGTGCAGAAGCTTTGTGTCGGCAAGCCGCTAGTGTCACTGGCATCGAACAGTCGGCGAAAGCTTGTGCGATTATCCGCGAAAACTGGGAGCAAGTAGCAGACTCGTCCCAAACATTCCAAATACTGCGGGGAAACGCGACGGCGAAATTGGCAACACTAGCGGGGCAGCAGTTCGATCGCATTTACTTCGATCCGCCCTACGCCAGCGACTTGTACGAACCTGTGTTAAACACGATCGCCAGCCAAGAAATGCTAGCACCAAATGGCGAAATGGCCGTCGAACACAGCCCGGAGCGATCGACACAAGCGATTTCCGGCCTAGAAATTTGCCGCCACAAAGTATACGGCAATACAGCATTAACTTTCTATAGCCGCAGTTGCTGATCGGCTCAAACCGCAGCACCGTCACGCCTGGAGGCAGAAAGAAACCGGGTTTCCGGGCGTGGGCGCCCCCGGTACTAAAAGTTTTTCCCTTGAATACCATACAAATTTTTCCGATGAAGTTAAGCTTTGTGCGTAGGTTGTCAGAGCAAGTTGCCTCAGCAATTGACGAAATAAATGAAGTTTAGGCTGAAAATAAAGACTTTCAGTTGTAACATGAACCCAAAGTGTGAGTGTGAATATTCCTAAAGGAGTGAATATGGTTCAGACACCTTCGCGCCCTCGTGGCAGCGAGTTTCCGGCTGCTAACTCGGTACAGCCAGTCAAACGCGATACGATTCTGCTGGGAGATAGCCTCCCCCTGCCCAATACCAAACTCTTCGGCACAGACGGCATTCGCGGGAAAGTTGGAGAATTGCTGAATGCACCCCTAGCCCTGCAAGTGGGCTTCTGGGCTGGACAAGTTCTACGCCAAAATTCCCCCAACCAGGGCCCTGTGATTTTGGGGCAAGACAGCAGGAATTCCAGCGATATGCTGGCAATGGCACTGTCAGCGGGTTTGACGGCCGCCGGTTTGGAAGTGTGGAATTTGGGATTGTGTCCCACTCCCTGCGTTGCTTATCTGGCAAGCGTTTCGGAGTCGGTCGGCGGAGTGATGATTTCGGCTTCTCACAATCCCCCAGAAGACAACGGCATTAAATTTTTCGACTCAAACGGCTCCAAGCTGTCGCAGCAGTTGCAGGAACAAATCGAAGCGGGAATCCGGGGGGCAAAGGTTCCAATTGCTAGCTTAGGTTGGGGACACCACTACCATCGCTCTGAGTTGGTTAAAGATTATGCCACTTCGCTCTGTGATTCGCTGCAACAGATGAATTTGGAGGGAATGCGGATAGTTTTGGATTTGGCTTGGGGGGCTGCCGCAGGTTTGGCGCCGGCGGTGTTCGCGCAAATGGGGGCGGATGTGATCTGTTTGCACGACTCTCCTGATGGATCTCGTATTAATGTTAACTGCGGTTCTACTCATCTCGACAGTTTGCAAGCGGCGGTTTTGGAACACAATGCCGATTTGGGATTTGCTTTTGACGGCGATGCCGATCGAGTTTTGGGTGTTGACAACCAAGGGCGAACGATTGACGGCGATTACATTCTTTATCTGTGGGGCCGGCAGTTGCGCGAGTCCCAACAGTTACCATCCAATTTAATTATTTCTACTGTAATGGCTAACCTCGGCTTCGAGCGAGCTTGGGAAGAATTGGGCGGCAAACTAATTAGAACGAACGTCGGAGATCAGTACGTTCACGCTGAAATGCAGCGCACTGGTGCGATGTTGGGCGGCGAACAGTCGGGACACATTCTTTGTCCGCATTACGGTATCAGCGGCGACGGTTTGCTGACGGCTTTGCATTTGGCTTCGCTGGTGCGCCAGTCCGGGGAATCTTTGGCACAATTGGTAAGTGGCAGTTTCCAAACTTATCCGCAGTTGTTGCGAAATATTCGGGTGGACGATCGCGAAAAACGCCTGAAATGGCACGAGTGCGAGGCAATGCAAAGTGCGATCGATCGTGCTACAACAGCAATGGGAGAACAGGGACGGGTTTTGGTTCGCGCTTCTGGCACTGAACCGCTAATCCGAGTTATGGTGGAAGCGGCCAGCGCCGAATTGGCTAATTTCTGGACTGAAAATTTAGTTTTAGCCGTTCAGCAACACATCGCTATCTGATGGAAATGGGGAAGTGCTAGAACTTTTGAATTTTGAGTTTTGAGTTTTGAGTTGAAATCTTTTAATTCAAAATTCATAAATCAAAATTTCTAACTATTAATTTCGAGTTTTAATCAACTTCTCCAAAAATAACGAGGGGGGCAGGCATCCTGCCTACCCTTAACTTTATTTTCACTCAATTGTGTGATGATGATTTCTGTTGTGATACCTACCTACAACCGCGAGCAACCTCTGCGAGAGACATTGGCTGATGCGATTAGGCAAAATTACCCGAATTTTGAAGTGCTGGTAATTGATCAAACTCGCACCCACGAATCGGAAACTCAAGTTTATTTAGAGGAATTGGCAAATGCTGGCCAAATTCGCTGGTTTAGAGTAGATTGGGCGAGTTTACCGGCGGCTCGAAATTATGCAGTGCGGCGCGCAGTTGGAGAAATTATTTTATTTATTGATGATGATGTACAATTGCCAGATGGTTTTTTGGCGGCTCACGCTGACAATTATTTAGAAAAACCCGATGTGGGATGTGTGGCGGGCAGGGTTTTTGACAGAATGAAACTCGATAATTCTGGAGGCGATTTGGCGATCGAATATTTGCCCTCAGAAGCTATGGATCCAGGCATTGCCTGGTATTTTATGGATTTGGTGCATACAGTAAAACCGCAGCAGGTGCTCTCGGCTAGAGGCTGTAATATGTCATTTCGCCGACAGGTTTTTGCCGAGTGCGGGCTGAGGTTTGACGAGCGGTTTGCAGGGAGTGCGGTGCGGGAGGAGTCGGATTTTTGTTTGAGATTGCGATCGACTGGCATGAAAATTTGGTACGATCCCAATGCGTGTTTAGTTCACTTGGGGGAAGAGAGCGGCGGGTGTCACGATGTCAGTACGCGATCGATCGAGTATCAAGTCACATTTTATCACAACCATTTCCTCATGGGATTGAAAAATTTAACAGCCTTTCAATGCCTGCGATTTTTCGCCAAACTCTTTGACTGCCACGTTTTGGGAAATCCACCTTGTTATAAAAGCGCCTCGCCTATTAAAATTATAACTAGATTTGCTTTTTATATCCTGGGTTTTCTCAGTGCTATAAATACACTAATTCAATCTCTGTGGAATGATGGACAAAGTTATAGCCATCAAGACCAGATTAACGATCAATAATTACCTATTCTCCATTCGCCCTTCCCAATAAATGAGAATTCTCGTGGCTAGTCACACCTATATTGTGGACATTAATCGGGAAAAATTCAAGATATTAGCCAACCTAGAACCCGATATTGAAGTAACAGTTGTAGTGCCGCAGCGTTGGAAACCCGGAGGCATACAAAATAAAATTATAGAAACGAAATTTTATCAAAAAGGCTCATTTAAAGTAGTCCCAGTCTCCAACTTTAGTCAAAACAATCAAGGATTGCTAACTTTTGGTACAGATTTAATTGGAGTTCTGCAGAAAATTAAACCGCAGATAATTCAAGTTGAACAAGGTTCAAAATCTATTGCTTGCGCTCAGTTAATTTTACTAAATAAACTGCTAAAACTGGAAGCAAAAAATATATTATTTACTTGGTGGAATCTGCCTTATCAATTGAATTGGCCGGTTTCAGTCTTAGAAAATTACAATCTTCAGCACACCGACGGAATTATTGCAGGTAACTTAGATGGAGCTAAAATTTTGCGGCAGCGGGGCTATGAAGGTGCGGTAAAAGTAATGCCGCAACTCGGAGTAGATGAAACTTTGTTTCGCCCCACTGGTAAAGACGCTGATTTATCGCGCAGGTTCGGTATTAAACCGACCGATTTTGTGGTAGGATTTGTAGGGCGATTTGTCGAAGAAAAAGGACTGTTGACTTTAGCTGAAGCCTTGGCAGGGTTGAAAAAAAGCTCTTGGAAGTGGCTGTTAGTAGGACAAGGAAAATTGCGGACGCACCTCGCCGAAAAATGTATTGAATGGGGAATCAGCGATCGAATAATCTGGGTAGAAAGCGTTTCCCACGAAGAAATTCCCCCTTACATTAACTTAATGAACTGTTTGGTATTGCCTTCGCAAACCAGCTATAAATTCAAAACTTTGACCACGGTGGGCTGGAAAGAACAATTTGGTCACGTTTTAATTGAAGCGATGGCCTGTAAAATTCCGGTGATTGGTTCCGACTGCGGGGAAATTCCCCACGTCATCGGCGATGCGGGCTTATTATTCCCAGAAGGAAATGCAGGGGTTTTGCGAGAATGTTTGGAGAAATTGATGAAGCGGCGGGAGTTGGCGGCCGATTTGGGCGATCGGGGTTATCATAGAGCGATGAGCAATTATACCAATAAAGCTTTAGCTGAGCAGTTATTGGAATTCTACAAAGAATTGTTGTAACTTTTAGCTATAATGCAAGTGTTAAATAAAAACTGTAGTAAATGTCTATTCCTCCCGACATACGCTCTTTGGTTAACGAACTCTACCAGGTATTAGACGATAGCGAGCGCCAAGCAACGCAGGGACTTTTTGCACTTAGAAGAGCCATGTCTCTTTTTCCCCAGAATGAAATACTGATGCAATACTTTTCTTCCATCACCAATTTTCAATTCAACGTAGCAGGTACTCGCTTACAAGCAGAGCACATTGTGGGCAATGTATTGATGGCTGGTGTGCCCGATGAAGATGTTCAAAAAGCAGGAGATTATTTAGCAGCCTTGCTAAAGATGGCTCCAGAAACTAAAGTTATGATAAAAAACGTAGTTGAGAAATTAGAAGTATTGCCATGAAACAATTACCTGATGAAAGCCAACTCCTGGAAATCCTGGAAATTGTGAAAGCGGCGGAAGCCAAAGCCAGTGAGATGTATGAATTTTCCAAGAAAATGGCTCACAATACCCAGATTACAGCAACAAAGAGAGAGGAAGCTGAACAGCTAGAGGGGCAGCCTTTTGCAGATAGATAATTAAATTTGTAATGGGAAATGTTGATATGTTGATTTAAATAACTATCCCTGATGCGGATTCTCCAAATTATCCCCTCAATTTCTCTCGTCTACGAAAGTTGCAGGGCTTACGCATGGGGCGGCTATAAACCCGGTTTCTACGACTTTCTCCTTCATCAATCAGGAATAAAACTGTTAAGTTCTTCGACTAGCAAATGTACTGTTGTTGAAGGATTATCACTTTCAGGGTTGGGGCGGTCGTATTCAATTAAAAGCCGTTTTGCGTGTTTAATTGCATCTTGCTGTTTGTCTTTTAGTTCCTCATAAATCGTCTTGCTGTTTTTCTTATACTCGTGTCCCAATTTATTGGTTAGCATATTTTGATAACGCTGGCGAGAAATTCCCGTATTATAAAAATCGAAGTGCAGCAAATACCACAATTCAAAAGCATCATTTGAATAAGCTACGTCAATGCCGTTATTTCTTGCAAGAGTTATGGCTGAATTAAAATTTTGCGAGTCGTTAGGATTTTTAGGGTTTTTATCGCGATCGAACACGCACCAAAATCGGTCTTTTTCGTCGGATTCTGTGTCGTTTTTTAACTCAATAGCTTTTTCTACTAAACTCTTCGTATTTTTTCCTTCTCCTTTGATATCCAGCTTAATTACCTTTGTGTCTACCGGGAAACTTCTAAAATAGTTGGGTTCTGTTTTCTCACCTTCGCACACGATTAAAAACCATCTTCTAGTTTTAACCTTTCTATTGTAGTAATCAATATTTGTTTTTCTAGACGAACTTTTTTTATTCATGAAGTTCACCTATTAGTTCTTTGAAATTACCAATAAAAGGGATAGCTCCATACTTACCCATAATGTAATCGCGCTCAAGTGAGGCATCTTTTCCTACTTTATACTCTACCAAAGAATACAAATCAGTAGCGCCCTTGTTGTCCTTTTCGGTAAACCATATTTGATCCTTGCGAAAAGTCTTGCTGCTGAGTAAGTTTGTGTCGTGTGTCGTGAATATAAGCTGTGCGTTGTGCGGATTAGTCTCGTTAGAATTGAATAAGCAGATTAATTCGCGAGTAATCAGCGGATGCAGTCGGGCATCAAGTTCATCTATGAATAAAATCTTTCCTGTCCTCAAAGTATCGAGAAGCAGCCCTGCTAATGCAAACAGTTTGTTTGTTCCCTCGGATTCATGCTTTTCGATATCGAATAGTACCTTAGAAGTCTGCTTACCGTCAGCATCATATTTTGGGTGAAGTGTGTGCACGTGCACCGTAGTTTTGGTTTCAGAGTTAGGGTATAAATTACCGTAGGAGCCACCGTATTTTTCTGTATTATTAGAAATAAAAAATACAGGAGGTGGAATATTAATCTTGATCTCATCAATACCTAAAATACCTAAGTCTAATTTTTTGATAAATTCAATAATATCGTGTCTGTGCCCAGCATTCTCCAAAGACTCCAAGGTTTGCTTGCGGTATTCTCTATCTTCCAAGCCTGATATCAATTGCAAAGTTTTACTGAACCACCGCAATATTTTACCAGAAATTTTACCATTAAATTGTGCGACTACAGAAAGAAATAAAGCATTACTTCGGGTTTTATCGATAATTCCTTGTCCCTCTGGGAAATCATCTAATATATAATTATCAAAATCCCGTTCAAAAAGCATTTTTTCTTCACTGTCATCAGATTGAAATAGCCACTCAGAAACAACTTCCCGCGCGTTCACCTCAAAACCGTACCTAAAAGTTTTGTCTTCTAGTAGAAAAACGATTTCAAAGAAAGACGGCTCTTTTTCTGTCTCCGTACTTAGCCTAAATGCTTCAATATCGATCGCCTCTGAAACTTGCGTTTCTTTGGATGAGTTTAGGACAAACCATTTCATAAAGTTAATAGCAGCAACAATGTTGCTCTTACCACTGGCGTTAGCTCCATAAATAGCAGCACTTTTGAGTAAGCTTAACTTATCATTAATTGGGAATACATTATTTTCATCCAGCTCTTTGTCTTCCTCAGTAATTGACGAAGCTACCAGGCTGAGGGTGACAGTTTCTTTAAAAGATTTGTAGTTGCCGACGCTGAATCCAATCAGCATAACTTGCCTCCGATCGCCTAAATTAGTATAACGTGCAAATTTTGCAATTCTTTCTATAATAACACAACCAGCTACCTCAGCTAACACCAAGTGCTAACCATGCGAATTCTCCAAATTATCCCCTCAATTTCCCTCGTCTACGGCGGGCCGAGTCAAATGGTACTCGGACTTTCTGCGGCCCTCGCTTCCCAAGGCATCGATGTCACAATTATCACCACAGATTCTAACGGAGATATCGGTCAACTTCCTTTAGATGTTCCTTTAAATCAACCAATAAAACAAAGCGGTTATCAAATTATTTATTTCCGCTGTTCTCCGTTTCGTAGATATAAGTTTTCTCTCTCGTTATTGCAGTGGTTAAATGAAAACGCGCGACAGTTTGACTTGGCTCACATTCACGCTCTTTTCTCACCAGTAACTACCCTCGCGGCTACAATTGCAAGATATCATCATTTGCCATATATTATGCGTCCCTGCGGTATGCTTGACCCTGCCGATTTGCAGAAAAAAAAGCGCTTGAAACAGATTTATGCCACGCTTTTAGAACGCCCTAATTTAGCAGGTGCTGCTGCAATTCATTTCACAAGTAAAGAAGAGGCTAAAATCTCAGAAAGATTTGGTTTGGGTAGCACAGGCAAGATGCCTGTGCCACGGGATTTGGACTTCACAGGCAAGATGCCTGTGCCACGGGATTTGGACTTCACAGGCATCTTGCCTGTGCCACGGGATTTGGACTTCACAGGCAAGATGCCTGTGCCACGGGATTTGGATTTCACAGGCAAGATGCCTGTGCCACGGGATTTGGACTCCACAGGCAAGATGCCTGTGCCACGGGATTTGGTGATTCCATTGGGGGTGACAGCAGGTTTGTTTCCTAAGAGATTGCGGGAATCTGAAGTGCCAATTATCTTATTTATGTCGCGAATTGAACCTAAAAAAGGGCTTGATTTGTTAATTCCAGCCTTAGAAAGTATTTTGGCATTGGGCATAGAGTTTCACTTTATTTTAGCTGGTTCAAATCCCCAAGATGCTGAGTATGAAACACAAATTAAAGTACAAATTCAGAATTCAAGCTTAGCAAAATACACAACAATAACTGGCTTTGTGAGCGGTGATTTAAAAGTTGAACTATTGACAAAAGCCGACTTATTTGTATTGCCTTCTTATTACGAAAACTTTGGCATTGCTGTAGCCGAAGCGATGGCTGCGGGTGTACCTGTCGCCATTTCCGATCGCATACATATTGCGGAAGACATACAGCAAGCAGAAGCTGGCTGGGTAGAACCTTTGGAAATAGGGGCGATCGCCAATTCAATCAAATCAGCACTTCTCAATCCACAGGAGCGTCAACGGCGGGGATTGAACGGCCAAGAGTATGCCAAAAAGCATTATAACTGGGAGGCGATCGCCCAACAAACTATCGATGCTTACCAGCAAATTTTGTCATCTATTAACTAATGCAACAGCCGTTTACCTTTTACTTCTTCTCCTGCTGCGAGTTCTTGTGCTGCTGCTATCAGAATATGCAGGCGAGATTTTTTCAACGCTGCTATTGCTTTTAACAGCAGTAGACTCAGAGTTTGAGGTAGCAGTCGCGGATTTTCTTCTAATTATAATCGGAACATTAACAGAGCGACCGCAGGGTCTGCCGAAGGAATCTATGTTCCTTCGATAATCGCAGATTGCAGCCTCTGCACTCGGTTCTTGACAATCATTAATAAAGCTTTGTGCTAATTGGTAATTCTTGCCGTCTCCCTGCTTTAAGAAAAGTTCTCCCGCTTGTTGAAAGTCTGCTACTGCTGGCGATTTTGTTCCCAACATACAGCGAATAGCACCTCGTTCCAAATAAGCCAAACCATAATTAGGATTAACGCGAATAGCTTCTTCATAATCCCCGATCGCCTTTTGCTTGTTTCCCAATTCATAGTATGCTTGACCGCGACCGAAATAAGCTTCTGCCAAGTTAGGATTAAATTGCAGCGCTCGATCGTAATTGTAAATTGCCTGCTGCTTGTTTCCCTGTTGGCCAGTAGCAATTCCCAATCCGAGGTAAGCTTGAGGTATGTTCGGATTCAGCGCTAAAGCTTGAGTAAAATTGGCGATCGCCCCCGGAACATCTCCCTTTTGAACTTTCAAAGAACCTTGGTTGCTGAAATTTGCAGCTTTTTGAGCGATCGCAACTCTTTGACTGATCACAGCGTGATTGGCTCGGTAATTAGATAACTTATTTTGAGCTAGATTATAAACCGGTGTACGTGAATCTATCGCTTCTAAAAGTGCGATCGCCTGTTGCCATTTACTTTGCGACTGCTGCCAAACTTCCATCGGATGAGGCGGTTTTTGCACAACCACAGCAGCTTCCATCGCCAAATTTTGAGCCGTTGCTAGACTTTCTGCCGCCTGTAAGTTTTGGGCTATTGGAACCAAAATCGGGCGCAGTTGCAGCAAATCTGCTCTAGCTTGCTGATACCCAAAGCCGGGGAAGTTAGGAATTTTCTCTAAATTGGCGATCGTTTCTTTAAGTCGTTTATCCAAACTTCTGAGCAAATTGACATCGGTGGCTTTTCCTGCATTCTGCGTGTCAAGTGCCAGTATTTTCGCTTGGTTCAGCGTTTCATTTGCCGATCGCATAAAGGCGATCGTCCCTACACTTGTTCCCAACACCAAAACCCCTAAACCTGCTAATAAAGCTGCGGGTATTTTGCGGCTTCGCGAATTATTATTAACTTGATTGTTAATTCGTGATGGCTGTACCCTTCGAGTCTGACGAGACTGTTCCGCTTCCGGTTCTGAATCCACCTCCAAATCCCAAGCAGGCAACTGCAAATCATCTGCTGCTGTTCCCGCTGTCAACTCCCTACTAATGGGAGCAATATTATTGCTATTTCCGCTGTGATACTTGTCAACAAAACTCTGCAATCCTGCCTCATATCCTTGTCCTACCGCCTGAAATCTCCACTGTCCATTCTTTTTATACAAACGACCAAATTCTACAGCAGTCTCTCGCGAAAAATTCTCTTTTAATTCATAGCGAACCAGTTCGCTTCCCGTATCCAAATTGGTAATTTTGATAAAAGCATTTTTGATATTGCTAAAATTTGCCTTGATTTTATCTGCTTCGTGAATAGTGACAGCAAAAGTTATTTCCTCAATTTCAGGATTGATTTTCTCTAAAATAACGCCGTAAATACTCTTATTCTCTTGACCTCGGTTGTTTTTATCAGGAATCGATTGCAGTACCGAACCGTCACAGGATTGCAGATTATTGTAAAAGATAAAATATTTATCGTTAGGTAGTTTGCCGTCAGCACCTAGCATAAACGCAGAGACATCAATCTCGTAGCTTTGTCCTGCCTCTGTCACCTGCCAACCGAGGGCGATCGCCATTTTTTTTAAACCGGGCGCGTCTTTAGAAAGATTAAATCTCTCACCCTTACTTAATTGCATTACCATCTGCTTATTTGTTAAGCCTAAAATTTTATACTCCTAATTTTAATGTTAAGTGGCACAATAAGTTTTTTAATTAATGAAATTTAACAGAGTTTCTCTAATCGCGGGCTTGATTAAAAATATCTGCTGCCTGTATCTGAATTTATTGAGATTTACTTACAGAGAATTACCTAAGTGAAAACCGGGCTTTCTGCCCCAACCGGTTTCTACAATTGAACTTAATTTGACCCTACTTTTGAGCATTTTCAGAACTAGGTAACAAGGTAACAAATTTACCAAAAGCTCCAGACGAGACTGTTCCGCTTCCGGTTCTGACTCCACCTCCCACTCCCCAGCCGGAAACGGCCAATCATCGGTCGTTCCCGCTGCCAAGTCGTGAGTAATGGGAGAAATATTATTAATGTTTTAGCTGCAATACTTGTCAACAAAACTCTGCAATCCTGCCTGATATCCTGCTCCTACAGCCTGAAATCTCCACTCTCCATTCTTTCTATACAAACGACCAAATTCTACAGCAGTCTCTCGCGAAAAATTCTCTTTTAATTCATACCGAACAAGTTCGCTTTTTGTATCCAAATTGGAAACTTTGATAAAAGCATTTTTGATATTGCTAAAATTTGCATTAATTTTATCTGCTTCGTGAATAGTCACAACAAAAGTTATTTCCTCAATTTCAGGATTAACTCTTTCTAAGATAACGCCGTAAATAGTCTTATTTTCTTGACTTCGGTTGTTTTTGTCAGGAATCGATTGCAGTACCGAACTGTCAAAGGATTGCAAATTATTGTAAAAGATCAAATATTTATCGTTAGGTATTTTGCCGTCAGCACCTAGCATAAACGCAGAGACATCAATATCGTAGCTTTGTCCTGCCTCTGTCACCTGCCAACCGAGGGCGATCGCCATTTTTTTTAAACCGGGCGCTTCTTTAGAGATATTAAATCTCTCACCCTTACTTAATTGCATTGCCATCTGCTTATTTGTTAAACATCAAACTTTATAGCGTTAATGTTAATATTAAGTGGGACACTAACTTTTCTTCTTTAAGAAAACTTAATATTTTGCCTCTAATAGCGTGGCTCATTAAAAATATGTGCTGCGCTCTCCGAATTTATTGAGATTTACTGATAGAGAATTACCTAAGCAAAAACCGGGCTTTCTAAAAAACCCGGTTTCGGCAATTGAACTTAATTTGACTCTACTTTTGAGCATTTTCAGAACTAGGTGGCAGCGTCACAAAATTACCAAAAGCTCCAACCGTTTGATAGCTTTTTTTGCCCAGTTCAGTTGTATAAATGCTGACAACGCCTAAATTCTGACGCTGCGTTGTATTGTCGAGCAAGCTTTCGATCGTGCCCCGCTGCGAAGTCAGCAAATTCTTGCAACTGCCGATCAAAGTATCTGTAATGCCGCCCAAAGCTTTCGGCACGCGAGAATCTTTGCACACAGTGTTTTCCAACTCGTTTTGGAGTACGCCGGAAGCATAAGTTAGGTATTGATCTCTCCCAGGATTTGTAAATGCCATGCCGGCGGCTAGCAGAGTCAGGGCGATCGCGACTTTTCCCACATTGCCGAAAAAATTAGAAGTTGGCTTGTTAGTATTCATTGCGTTATCAATATTCATTTTTTTTAGCCCCGTTGATTTATAAGCTTCTCTTGATTTAAACTACACCTCCTTAGAAACAGATTTCCGAAACGAGGGGACAGTTTTTAGATTGGAGGCCAGTTGCGAGCAAGTCTCTCACTGGTTTACCTTCCTTTTACGTTTCCCCCTCCCTCAAATCCGGTAAATCTTCAACAAAACATTTAGCTGGTTTAGCTGGTTAGCTGGTTCCTAGGCTCTGCCTGGGAACCGAGATCCAGAGGCTCTGCCTCGCTGCTCCTGGCGAAGAAGAGGCAGAGCCTCTGGATCTGCATCCCCAGGCTCAGCCTGGGGACGAGGAAACTTAGTTTCGCTTTGATTTTTGCCGATCGATCTCCCGCTGCAACTCTTCAATCTGACGGCGCAAAGCCTCCGTCTCGCTGTTAGGCGTTTGGGACTTCACATCAACCGCACCCTCAGCTACAGCCCGCTTGTAGTTCCCCAGCTTAATTTGGCGGTATTCTTCGGAACTTGCCCAGTCTCGCAAATACCGCAGGCGTTCCACGGGGAAAGGGTGACTCAGCATCACACCTTGGCCGCCGTTGTAAAGTAAAAACTTATACACTTGGTTGAGATTGTCTCGATCGAGCTCTTGATAGTTGTCAGACTGGCGGATAAATTCTTGCAAACTGCATTGGTCAGCATATTTACTGCTAACTCCCGCAAGTTTCATCATCGTTTTCATCACACTGTTCAAGTCATCCGTCACCAACAAAGCCGCCCGATCTGCCGATAATTCAGCCTTGCGACGCCACTCATAAAAAGCGTAAATTAAACCGCTGCCGACCATATTTCCCAGCCCGAAAGTCATCTCGCCAATTGTCGAGGCAACGCTCATCGCCCACGTCGCCATTTGATTTAAAGTTGGATGACCGCATTTAATGTGTCCCAACTCGTGAGCCAATACTACCCGAATTTCTGGCTCTTCCAACAAGTCTAAAAGACCAGTGTTTAATACTACATAAGGCTGGTTTTTCCCCAGGGCATAGCTGTTAACTGAGGGATTCTGAGAAACAAACAAACCCGGTTCTGGAAAAACATCTAAAGCCTGCACGCACTCCCGAAATATATGATAAATGCTGGCATATTGCCTCGGCCCGACTTGAATGCTATTTCCCATTAGGTAAACGAATTGCGGTCGTTCGTAGACAAATTCTACAAATTTGCTGGCAATTAAGTCAAATCCAGGCACGCTGCGTAACGATTCCTCAGCTTGGCGATCGAGGGGATGCTGAAAAGCTTCGCTAGAAATTCCAGTATAAGTAGGCATAGTTGTTGCAAAAGTTACATTTAAGAAATCAGTAATGCCATCGCTGCTGGTGCTAGCTGGCGCCTGACTTATAATATTATCGCGACAAATATTCAACTGTTGTGGAACAGGCCGAAAAGCTTGTTCAAATTAGCGTTAAAATTGTGGTTCTGGTACAGGCGCGATCGACAAACATCTTTCACACTGCCTGTGTATCGCCTCACCCAAAAATTGGAACGTGCAAACATGGCTATCCTGCAACTCGAAAACGGTACAACCTACACTCAACAAAGCGACATTACCCGAGAACTCGCTTCCTTAAACATTCAACTCAACCGCTGGCCCGTGGGTGACAGCGCTGAAATTCAAAATTTGTTAGCTAAAGATGCTCTAGACGACAATCAAAAAGAGCAAGTGCTGCAAGCCCTCGACGGCTACTTTCAACAACTCAAGGAAACCGCAGGCTATCAATCGCGAGACTTAATTGTACTGCACCCAGACATTCCCAACCTCGACACCTTGCTGTCCAAATTCAACAAGTGCCACATCCACGCCGATGATGAAGTCCGCTATATCGTAGCAGGCGAGGGCATTTTCGGCTTCGTGCGGCCCGACGGCAGCCAAGTCGAACTCACAGTGCAGCCGGAAGAATTTATCAACGTGCCGGCGAATACAGAACACTGGTTTTATTTGACAGCAGCGCGGAAAATTAAAGCGGTGCGCTATTTTACCACGCAAGAAGGCTGGACGCCGGAGTATACCGATACGGAAATTCGATCGCGTTTAGCTGCTGTTTGAACACTTGACAGTTGACGGTTGACAGTTGACGGTTGAGGGCAATCTTCAAATCATCTAAAAATCCTCAAATCCAGCCTCAAATTTTGTGGTTTGAAGATTGCAAAATACTCAAAGCAACCGCCTCCGCCACCTTAATCCCATCAATACCCGCCGACAGGATTCCACCGGCATATCCTGCACCTTCCCCAGCAGGATAAAGACCTTCTGTATTCAAACTCTGATAATCTTCCTTGCGTTTAATCCGAATTGGTGAAGAAGTGCGCGTTTCCACCCCAGTCAAAACCGCATCATCCATCGCAAATCCTTTAATCTGTTTGTCAAAAGCCGGAAGTGCTTCGCGGATAGCTGCGATCGCATAATCGGGCAAACTTTCGCTCAAATCAGTCATCACAACTCCCGGCGTATAAGACGGCTGCACACTGCCTAGCGCCGTGGAAGGGCGATTCGCCAAAAAATCACCCACAAGCTGCCCAGGGGCGTTGTAAGTGCCACCTCCTAACTCAAATGCCCGTTCTTCTAGGCGACGCTGAAACTCAATTCCTGCTAAGGGATGACCCGGATAATCCTCCGGCGTGATACCGACAACAATTCCGCTGTTAGCATTGCGTTCATTGCGAGAATATTGACTCATCCCATTAGTGACAAGTCGCCCCGGTTCTGACGCAGCCGCCACTACCAAACCACCGGGACACATACAGAAACTGTACACAGAACGGCCGTTTTGGCAATGGTGAACCAGTTTGTAATCGGCGGCACCCAAAAGCTTATGGCCCGCGCGATCGCCAAAACGACAGCGATCGATAATAGTTTGGGGATGTTCCACCCGAAAACCAATAGAAAAAGGTTTAGCCTCGATGTAAACCCCGCGCGAAAACAACATTTCAAAAGTATCGCGGGCGCTGTGTCCCACCGCCAGAACTATATAATTACTAGCAATATATTCTCCGCTAGCGAGGGTAAGTCCCTGGACTTTTCCATTTTCGATGTGGATATCTTCTACACGAGTTTGAAACCGAATTTCTCCACCTAATGATTCAATTTGGGCGCGAAGACTTTGGACAATTCCCACCAGTTTGAACGTGCCAATATGCGGTTTATTAATATATAAAATTTCCGGTGAAGCTCCGGCATTCACAAGTTCCGTCAACACCTTCCGCCCATAATGTTGAGGATCTTTAACTTGGCTGTAGAGCTTGCCATCGGAAAAAGTACCCGCACCACCTTCGCCAAACTGGGCGTTAGATTCTGGGTTGAATTCTGTTTTTTTCTTCCAAAATCCAAAGGTGTCAACTGTGCGATCGCGCACAGCTTTTCCGCGTTCTAAAAGGATGGGGCGAAACCCCATTTGTGCCAGCATCAGACCGGCAAACATACCGCACGGCCCTGTACCAATCACAATGGGGCGAATCGTCAAATTGCTGGGGGCTTTGGCTACATAGCGATAACTCGTGTCTGGTGTTACCATCACATGAGGATCTTTTTTGAAGCGTTGGAGAAGTTGCTTTTCTTGTGTCGTCTCTACATCCACAATATAGACAAGGAGGATTTCTGCTTTTTTACGAGCATCGTAACTGCGCTTGAAGATGGAATAGCCGAGCAATTCTTCGGGGGGAATTTGCAGCTTTTTGAGGATTGCACTGGCGATCGCATCTTGAGGATGATCGAGGGGGAGTTTTATTTCGGTTATTCGTAACATATAGCAGATTTTGAAGTCAGTAGTCAGTAGTCAGTAGTCAGTAGAAAAATCCAATAAAATCAGTCGAATAAAAGTATTTAGGAATTACGCACGGGTAGCGAAAAAGCGTTTTTTTTACGAGAATAGGGGTTGCAACCCGCAGATTTCGCACAAAACCCGGTTATGAGAGTCGGAGTGCGATCGCGAACTGTATTATAACTAATTCACTCAAAATCATCTGGGCGATCGTCAGTCGATTTTTGATTTTTGATTCCATAATTCCAGAAGCGTTATAATAAACAAAAAATTAAGTTTTGTAAAGACCCTTGACTGCAACATTTACACCCAAAAACAGCCGCACCTGGCACGCTCTCAACCCCCTGTGGCAAGGAGCCGAAGACGCAGTACAGAAGGGTTTACCCCACACCAAGCTCGCACCGGCATGGCAAATACTGCTCCTGGGCGACGGTTCCCCCACTCGTCACCTGCAACTGCTGACAGGGGAACCAACAGAAGTAGATGTGATCGATATGTCCTTAGTCGGTGAAGACGCAGACGGCGCGCCCCAGCAAATTGTCGCCGTTCCGGGGCCGCGACTGCGCCGACAAGTGTGGCTGCGGACTGCTTCGGGACAGCGCTTGGCCTATGCGACTTCTTGGTGGGAAGCGAGTCATGTAGACGAATATTTACAAAATAAATCTTTGCCAATTTGGGCCAGTTTAGCGAGGCTGCGGACAGAATTGTATCGCGATGTGCAGGGCATTTATTGCGGTAATTCGGTGGCTTTGGAGTCAGCTTTTGAACAGTCGGGGCCTTTTTGGGGCCGACACTATTTGTTTTGGCATCACGGGAAGCCATTGACTCTGATTTATGAGGTTTTTTCTCCTTATTTAACTAAGTATTTGGGGCCGATGCAATTGGATGTTGATTGAGACTAAGCTCTTGCACGGGCGGGCTAGAAGCCCAACCCACAAGAAAATTTACCGATTGTGGAACAGGCATCTTGCCTGTTCTTAAGAATAGTTCCGCCCCACAAGAAAATTTACCGATTGTGGAACAGGCATCTTGCCTGTTCTTAAGAATAGTTTCGCCGAAATTTGACTCGCAAACCGTCGCGGGGATGCGGAGTCGGTACTCTGATTAAATTCAAATCTTGATCCGGTAAAAGTTCCCATTCAAACTCCCGAACAATCTTTGCCGCAAACAACTTCATCTCTAATCGCGCAAATTCTTTGCCCAAACATTCTCGCAAACCGCCGCCAAAGGGTACGTAGCTGAACGGTTTAGCCGATCGCTCGGAGTTAAATCGATCGGGATCGAAGCGATCGGGTTCGGGATAAACTGCGCTATCCTGATGCGTCTGATTGATTTGATAAAGTACCATCCAACCCTTGGGAATTTCGTAGCCGCCGAACTCGCAATCATTAATTACCTGCCGAAAACCGCCTCCCACTGGCGGAACAAACCGCAGCACTTCTCGCATAACCTGTTCTAAATAAGTCATTTCTTTGAGCTGTTCCAATGTTAGCGGTTCCGTAGCGGGGAACTGCTGCTGTTCGGCGCGGACTTTTGCCATCACATCGGGATTTTGAGCTAGGAGAAGACAAAAAGAGGCGATCGCCGAAGTTAAAGTTTCGTGTCCCGCAAACAGCAGCAACAGCACTTGATCTTTTAACTCATCCAAACTCAAACTATTTCCCTCGTCATCGCGAGCCGAAATCAGCAAACTCACAGCATCATTGTCACTAGGGGTTCCTTGCTGGCGATCGCGAATAATCTTTTCAAGTTCTGCCAACAGCAGCTTTCGGCACTTTTTAGCTTTACCAAACTGACTCCACGGCACATCTAAAGGAATCGAAAATAAACCATTGCACCAAGTTTCAAAATAATGTCCAAGCGCCGTTTCCGAACCATTTTCAATCCCTACTAACAACTTACCGGCCACATCAAAAGTATAATTTCTCAGTTCGGGATACCAAGTCAGCGTTTCCATTTTTGCCCATTTTTCCAAATAGCGCTGAGTGATATCTTCCATCCCGCCGATGTAGCCAGCTAAAGCTCGCGGCCCAAATGCTTGGTACAGCAACTTGCGCCGATTTTGGTGGTTAGCACCCGTTTGCAACGCTAAGGAAAGCGGCCCTAAAAGCGCTCTCGTGCTGGGAGGCCAAGTCACAACAAAATATTGGTTTTCATTGCTTAAAACAAACAAATTAGCCTCTTGGCCGCACATGAAAACTGTAGGCTGTCCGAAAATGCTGGTTTTGAAAATATTTCCGTACTGCTGCTGGCGTTTTTTCGCGAATTGGGCATCTTGCAAAAAGTTGATGGTATCGCCAATTAGGGGTAAACCGAAACTGCCGGGAGGTAAGGCCATTTTAGATTTTAGATTTTAGATTTTAGATTTTTAATATCATATCAATTTTCCTTGTAGGCGGCGCAATACGCAGCAGACAAATTTCTGGTAAAATAACTTTTCTCTGTGTGTAGCCTGTAGGGTGCGTCTTTAGATTTTAGATTTTAGATTTTAGATTTTAGATTTTTAATATCATATCAATTTTAGTTGGAGGGTGGGCAATACGCAGCAGACAAATTTCTGGTAAAATAACTTTTATCTGTGTGTAGCCTGTAGGGTGCGTCTGTCTTAAGGTTAGTACAAAAAAATCAGGTCTTTCCAAGTGATGCACCTTAGTATTTTGGCCGAAAAACCAATTTAATTTTCTGTTCTTTTAATCGGAATCTCGATTATAAATTCAGTACCTTTCCCTACCACAGAGAAACACTTAATTTCACCTTTATGTTTTTCTACAATAATTGAATGGGAAATCGCTAAACCCATCCCCGTTCCTGAACCGATCCGTTTGGTAGTATAGAACGGGTCAAATATCCGTTGCTTGACTTGATCTGTCATCCCTGCACCGTTATCAGCAATTCTAATCACAGCGAGAGTACCTTCTACCTCTGTACGAATGCGGATAATTCCCGGATTTTCGAGCGGTTCTTGTAACACGTCAATAGCGTTAGCAATAATATTCATAAACACCTGATTCAATAGTCCGGCGTAGCACTCCACCCGTGGCAATTGCCCGTATTCTTTAACAAGTTGAATTGCTGGGCGCTCCGGCTGAACTTTCAGACGGTGTTCTAAAATCATCAATGTGCTGTCGATGCCTTCGTGAATGTTAACTTTTTTCATGTCAGATTCATCGAGGCGAGAGAAATTTCGCAAACTTCGCACGATATCCCGGATGCGAGTGGCTCCCACCTGCATAGAAGACAGCATTTTCGGCAAGTCGTCTAGCACAAAATCCAGCTCTAAAACTTCTATTTCCTCCTGAATCGCTGGAGAAGGTTCCGGGTATTCATCTCGATACATTTGCACCAGTTTCATCAGGTTTCTGGCGTATTCTTCTGTGTAGGTAAGATTGCCGAAAATAAATGTGACCGGGTTATTGATTTCGTGGGCGATTCCTGCTACCATCTGACCGAGACTTGACATTTTTTCTGCTTGAATGAGCTGGGTTTGAGCAAGCTTAAGTTCGCACAGAGTTACTTCGAGTTTTGCAGCTTGTTCTTGCGCTATCCGAGCTGAATCGACGCTTTTAGTGTAGAGTTCGGATTGACTAATGGCGATCGACAATTGATCGCAAATTGCCGATAGCAACTCCACTTCGTCTTTTGTCCACCTGTGCACCTCGCGGCAAGAAGTGCAGCCAACAACTCCAGTTAAACCCCCTGCACTCTTAACCGGCAAATCCAAGACAGACTTGTAACCCACCTGCAAAAAGAATTCCCTTTCTACTGGATCGCTAAAAGTTGCAACATCATCTATTTGATAGATTTCCAAATTAGCTATCTTTTGCGCCAGTGTCCCCGTTACCTCAGCAGGGTAATAACCCAAAAGCGAGAGCAAGTCATCATTTTTAGCTTCGTGGACGACATCCCAAGCGGGCGTCTCGGCCTCGGGCGTATACCACATAAACAGACAGCGATCGAGTTGCAGCAAGTCGCGAATTTGCCGCACAGTTGTTGCCAAGATAGTATCTAAATCTAGAGAAGCGCGGATTTGACTGCCTAGCTGGTTGAGCAATTTTTGCTGCATTGCTGCTGCTTTTGATTCGGCGGCGGCGAGGCGAGATTTTTCGTAAAGTTCGGCTTGATTAATGGCGATCGCCAATTGAGTTCCTACTGCCATTAACAGTTCCACTTCTTCGTCTCTCCACAGCCGCACCCCGCTGCAAGCACCGCAGAGGAGCGTGCCAATTTGACCCGACTGTGTTTGAAGGGGAATGTCCAGCAGAGAATTGAGCCCTACAGACATTAAAAATTCCCGTTCGGCTGGATCGGTTAATGCCTCAACATCGTCGATCCGAATTATTTCCAAATTGGCAATCCGCTCACCGATAGAAGCAGTTGGCTCGACAGGATATAAACCCAAACGCGAGGGCAAATCGGCATTCTTTGCCTCGTATCTCACATCCCAAACCGGTGGCGAAGCGTCGGGTAAATACCAGATAAACTGACAGCGATCGAGCAGTAGCAACTCGCGAATTTGCTGCACAGTTGTCGCCAAAATAGTATCTAAATCCAGAGATTGGCGGATATTGCTAGCTAGCTGGTTCAGCAGCGCTTCCTGCTCAGCTAATTTGCGGAATCTCGCTTCCGACTTTTGCAACTGTCTTTGAGCTTCTTTTTGTTTTGTAACGTCCAAACCCAAACCAATTAAGCCGATCGCGTTACCAGAATCATCTTTAACCTTAGTTTTGATTGTCTCCAAATAATGTTCTTTACCATCAGCAAGCTGCAGCACTTCTTCAGCATAACAGGGAATATCTTGGCTCCACGCTTGCGCGTCAGATGCCATGCAGTTAGCAGATGCTTCTAATCCCAAAACTTCGGAATAGTGAGATGCTGCTAAAAATCTTGATTCAGGTATAGCCACATCTTCGCAGAAAGTTTTGTTAATTAATAACATCCGCCCGCTAGCATTTGTCAGCCATACCCAGATCGGAGCGTTGTCAATAATTGCCCTCAAAGTTTGCTGTTGTCTGGCGAGAGCTTCTTCTGTTTGTTTGCGCTTAATTCCCAGGGCGATCGTATCGGCACTTGATGCCAAAGCAATCAGCGTTGATTCGTTCAACTCCTGGCGAGCAAACATCGCTATTACTCCCAGCAACTGATTGTCAACAATTAGCGGATATCCAGCAAAAGCCACCATTCCTTGTCGTGAGGCCCATTTTTTGTCCTGGATTCGGGGATCTTCTTTCACAGAATTAGTGATGTGAGGTTGTCGCTCCAGGGCGATTAAACCAATCTTGAACTCGCCGACAGCAATGCGGCTGTGAGCGCCGTCAATATGAGTATATATCCCCGCGCTTGCTTGCATTTGCAATACATTTCCGTCTTCATTCAACGTCCAAATCCGAGCAAAGGCAACATCCAAATGGCGCACAACTGCATCGGCGCAATATTGCAAAGTTCTACGCAAACCCTGATTTTGAGTTAGAACAATTCCCACATCTGCTGTGAATAAAGAAAGTTTCAATTGTTCTGCTAAAGCTTGTTCTGCTATTTTTCGCTCTGTAATGTCCGTAGCAGAACCGAGACGCTGCTTAATTTTTCCCTCCTCTGTTCTGCTAAATACAATTTCCCGGCTGACTAGCCAGCGCCAACAGCCATTTTTGTCGCGCACCCGGTATTCGTACTCACCAACTTCGCCGTCGGGAGCAGTTTCCAATTGCTGCAAATATTCTGGAAATTTAGCTAAATCATCAGAGTGGATAATGGTAGGCAACAGACTGCTGCCCATTTTTTGAACTTCTTCTACGGTATAGCCCAGCGCGACATTGATTTCGCGGTTGTTGTACACATTTCGCTGCTCGATCTCGTCGTAGACATAGAGAATATTCGGAGTAGCATTGGCAATTTGTTCGAGAAAACGCTGGCTTTCTTGCAGCGCTGCTTCTGCTTGTTCTTGAGCGGTAATGTCGCGCCCGACACCATAGATCAATTCTTCCTCGCAGAAACCCGTAGCAGTCCAGGCTATCCACTTGTAAGAACCGTTGCGACGGCGCCAGCGGTTTTCAAACCCAACGGTATTATTCCCCGTAGCAACACTTTCAGCTTCTTTTAAAGCAGTTTCGCGATCGTCTGGATGCACGAATTCAATGAAGAGTTTGCCAATCATTTCTCCTGGGGAATAGCCGAGGATTTTTTCTGCTGCTGGGTTGATGAGTGTTATATAACCGTCAAAACTAATGACGCACAGCATATCTAGCGAGAGACTAAAAAAGCGATCGCCCCCGTTGGGTTCGCTGGATGGGCGATCGTTTTGGGCTGCGACAGCAGAAGCTTTTGAACCCGCCGATACCGCCCAAAAGACAATATTTGCTATTGCCAAAAATCCCAGGGCGAGTTGGCGGGCATAGAAATTATCGCCGCTGCCAGCTACGAGCCACCCGTTTAACACCAGCAGTACAATTATCAAAATTGAGAATAAACTCCCAGGGGCGATCGTCGCTACGCTGATTTTTTTTTCAGAATGCTTTCTAGATTCTGCTTTTTGTATTGTGGTGACTGCTGCCATAATTTTTGTCCACAACAATTGCAGGAATTTCACCAATTTAGTGCTTTTGGATTCTCCTACTTGAACTGAATGTTTCATTCTTTTACTCTATAGTTACTTTGAGTTGTGCTGATTTAAAAATTACAATAAAGATGTTTAAATATTATAAATATTTCCTACTTTGCGAGCTCTAATATTGGATCATTGGGTAAATGT
The DNA here is from genome assembly GCF_036700545.1 of Microcoleus sp. SVA1B4. Classification (NCBI taxonomy): domain Bacteria; kingdom Bacillati; phylum Cyanobacteriota; class Cyanophyceae; order Oscillatoriales; family Microcoleaceae; genus Microcoleus; species Microcoleus sp. SVA1B4. Next base: position 22,078 of record NZ_JAUBPB010000040.1, on the reverse strand, counting down.
ACCCAAAACGAGGAGATAATTAAGTGTATTTACGGAAGTAGCCACCAATCTCTTTTTAGCTGGGGTACGCATTTGCTAATTTTTGCGACTCAGAGAGAGAGTTTACTTATAATACTACGCGATATATTGTTGTTAGTCATTGGACATTTGGCCTAATTTAGCTAGTCCTAGACGCAAACCCTAATTATCTAGGCTGCGCCTGAATCTGCTTACCGCCTTATAGTAGCCTGTTATACCGCACTTTTGGCCTGTAGAAATAACTTGGTTTGATGTAGAAAAATACTGCGTTTAGCGCCCTGGCTGTGGGTTAAACAGCCCGGAATATTAGTCAAGTTCAAACAGGTTGAATCTGAGCATAAATTATGAAGTTAAAATAAATATAAACTGCTGATTTGTGAAGATAAAAAGAAAAAAACCTTCATAGCAGTTTTTCCTTGCAGGAGATGTTCGCCCGTAATGGCTAATTAGTAATTGGTAACGGGCAATTGGTAATTGATACGAGTTTAAAACACTAGATATCAATTTTGTTCTGATTCATCCGCAGGCGATGGGGGCCAAGCAGCTTGGCGACCTAGTTGCTGTTGCCGAATTCGCTCCAAATTCCCCGCTGGAATAGAAGCTATGAGTTGCCGCGTGTAAGCTTGTTGCGGTTGGCGGTAAATGCGCTCGGCAGTGCCAATTTCTTCGATTTTACCTTTGTTCATCACGATCGCGCGATCGCTCATAAACTTGACCACGCTCAAATCGTGAGAAATAAAAATATAAGTCAGTCCAAACTCTGTTTGCAACTCCTTCAGCAAATTTAAAACTTGCGCCTGCACCGACACATCTAATGCCGAAACCGACTCATCGCAAATAATAAACTTAGGATTCAAAGCCAAAGCTCTAGCAATACAAATTCGCTGTCTCTGTCCACCCGAAAACTCGTGAGGGTAGCGCCGCATAAAATCGGGATTTAAACCCACTCTCTCCAACAAATAAGCCGCGCGATCGCGCTGTTCTTTCTGGTTCTTACCAAAGCGGTGAATCACCATCGGTTCCATCACCGCATCCCCAACATTTAGGCGCGGATCGAGAGAACTAAAAGGATCTTGAAAAATAATTTGCAGATCGCGCCGCAGCCACCGCAATTTGCGATCGTACTCTTTTTTCATCCGGTAATTAGCCATCCACTGCGATGCCGAACTACTTCTGGCAGGAGGCGTAATTTCTTGACCTTCAAAAAACACTTTACCGCTGGCGATCGGAATTAATTGCAGCAAAGCCCTCGCCAAAGTAGATTTGCCGCAGCCAGACTCGCCCACCAAACCCAAAGTCTCGCCGGGGTAAACCTCAAAAGAAATATCGTTTACCGCCATAAACAAGCGTTTAGTTTCGCCAAACATTCCCTGCACCGGAAAACCGACTCGCAAGTTATCAACAGCTAGCAAAGGGCCGGAAATATGCGGCAGCCGAGGCGGTTTTCCGGTTGCAAAAGCGGGATTTCCCCCACTGTTGTCGCCGTCTAAATCGGCATTTTTCTCGACAATTACTAATTCGCCGCTAGCATTTGTGGTGACATCCATAAAATCGGAAACTGTCGGCAAACGGCGCCTTTGCCGATCGAGAGTTGGGCGGCAAGCTAACAGACCTTTTGTGTAAGGATGTTGGGGATTGCTGAAAATTTGTTCGATCGCACCGCACTCAACAATCTTGCCTCGGTACATCACCGCCACCGTATCGCCAATTTCAGCAATGACGCCCAAATCGTGGGTAATAAAAATCATTGCCATGCCTCTAGAGTCCCGCAACTCGCGCAGCAAAGCTAAGATTGTTGCCTGCACGGTTACGTCCAAAGCCGTGGTAGGTTCATCAGCAATTAATAAAGTTGGATTGCAAGAAATGGCCATTGCAATCATCACGCGCTGGATTTGACCGCCTGATAGTTCGTGGGGATAGCGATCGAGCATAGCTTGTTTTTGGCCGTTGACGAGCTGCATCAAATCGCGATCGTCCTCCCGAACCGCTTCTTGCCGCAAAGCCAAACACCGCTGCCTGAGCTCATCGTCGCCCGGTAGCAGCTTCACTTCTTGCAGCAGAGAAGCAGCTTGGCGCCGCGCTTCTGTCTGCGACACCTGTTGGTGCAAACAAATGGCTTCTGTGAGTTGAAATCCGATCGTATAAACGGGATTTAGCGAACTCATCGGCTCTTGAAAAATCGTCGCAATCTGACTGCCCCGGTATGTTTGTTTTTCCCTGTCCGGCATTTCCAGCAGATTCACAGGCCCATTGCTAGCGCCGTCTTTTGTCGGAGAAAACCAAATTTCGCCCTCGATTTTCGTTGACGAACTCGACAGCAAACCCATAACAGCCAGGGATGTTACCGATTTTCCCGAACCCGACTCTCCCACGATGCCCAGAGTTTGCCCTCGCTTGACCTCAAACGAAATGCCGTCAACCGCTTTGACGGTTGCAGACGCATCGCCTGCGTCCGCAGATTGAAATTGAACCCGCAGGTTGCGAACTTCTAGGACGGTTTCACTCATGGAAGTCTATGGCAAAAATTAAAGGGAGACTAAGTGGATTGTAGCAGGGCCTGGTAAATTACCCAGCACGCTCCCTGAGTACAGGCACAGTGTGGGCTTTCAATCGCCCTGAAATAATCTTGCACATTGCAAAACAATCTCGAACCTTCGGGCTTATTTACGAAAGCCCCAATAGCAGCAATATTCTTACTGCCGTTTAAGTCGGCATCACCTTTCCAGCCACAATGGTCACAAGCGAACTTTTTACCAGTTCTATAAGATTCGCCCCGTCCAGGGTGAATATGATTGCACTTGTGGCACATTTTGCTAGTATATCTAGCTAGGCTCCCCAAACAAAATCTTTACGCTATGCTTTATAGCTTTGTAGATTAGGAATTGGCGCAACTGAAAGAATGCCCAGTTATTGAATCGTCTCCGCACTTTTTTCGAGCGTGGCTGGTGATTTGTGCGCTCCCTAATTCCCGTCAAATCTTCCAAAGCGACAACTTGATTTTTGTTCTTAGCCTTGGTTACGATACGGTGACTGATAGTGTGATTTACCAAAGTCTGAAAGCGCTTTTTTTTGCCCGACAACCGTTTCAACAATTCTCGACATCTACGCCGAGTGCAACGCGAGCCTTTCCTGGCTTTTCGCTGGATATTTGCTCTCAACTTGGCATAATGATTCCTAACTTTGGTAATTTATTTACCGCTAAATGTATCTGTGTCAGAAGTAACTGCAATATCACTCCTACCCAAATCACAGCAGTAAGTTTAAGGCTCTGGGAGCGAGAAAATTTTGTTTTTATAAATTATCGAACAATAGGGAACCAGAGGTTTTTAATATCGAGGCAAGATAATTTAATAAATCTTTGTATGCTGCAACGAAGACTCTCAAATAAAATGGGATAAGGCATCAAAGAAGCCAGCAACTCAATACTAACTTGTTTGTGGCATTGCAAAAGATATACCAAGATTTTAAGCGTCACGTATACGTCCGTTTTTAGTTGGTGTTGCAGGTGGATGTGGTAAAATTGAGGAAACATATTTAACAGATGGGCCTTGTTGACAAAAATTACCCCATCTTTTTTACCGCAACTTGCCGAAATCCGCAACAGGTAGGGCTTTTGACGAGGTTGTCACCCCGTCAGCTCGCGAACGCCTGAAGGGTTGCATCAATTTTGATGGACTGCTCAGGCGCTACTTGGAGCTTGCAAGGGGCGGGTAAACCTGCCAATATCTGCCAATAATTGACAATCTCAAAAACCCGCCCCGGCCGGGATATTATGGTCAATCGATCGGACATGATATCAGTTAAACCCCCAACTACCCAACCAAAGTCCGCCTATCCCGACGAAACAAAATCCAGAACCTGCGGAGGCAGGTTTTGTCCCTGTAGCTGCGACTTAAGTCGCCCAGACTTTTCAAACATCTTCTAACCAACGCTCGCCAATTCGGTTAATAATATGTTTAGTAAAGTTTAAACGACCAACAACGATGATTCGCTCAGTTTTCACATTTTTTACAGTATTAATTGTAACCGGATTAGTATGGTTGGGAAATATCGCCCCCGTTGCCGCACAAGTACAACCAACAGATATCGCCGATCCCCAACAGGAATTGGGAGAACTCGTTCAAAAAGCTTTTGAAGCTACAAATGAAGGCAAATTTCCCGCCGCTGAAACTTTTTGGACTCAAATCATTGACAAATTTCCCTCACAAGCGGCCGCTTGGAGCAACCGAGGCAATTCTAGAGTCAGCCAAAACAAACTACAAGCCGCTATTACCGACTACGAAAGAGCGATCGAACTAGCACCCGACGCCCCCGATCCCTACCTAAACCGCGGCACCGCCTTAGAAGGTTTAGGACGCTGGGAAGAGGCGATCGCCGACTACAATCATGTACTAGAATTAGACTCCCAAGATCCAGCCGCCTATAACAACCGAGGCAACGCCGAAGCAGGTTTAGGAAAATGGGAACAAGCAATTGCCGACTACAGCAAAGCCTTTGAACTAGCCCCCGAATACGCCTTTGCCCGCGCCAACCACGCCCTGGCACTTTATCAAAACGGGCAAACCAAAGAAGCAATTCGCAACATGAAAAACATCGTCCGCAGATACCCCCAATTTGCCGACATGAGAGCCGCCCTCAGCGCCTGTCTTTGGGAAGCTGGAAATCGCGGCGAAGCTGAGAGCAATTGGGTAGCAGCCATCGGCCTCGACTCCCGTTACAAAGACCTCGATTGGGTTGCCAATACCCGCCGCTGGCCACCACTTGCAGTCAGTGCATTAGACAAATTCTTGCACTTGAAATAATCTCAAAACGCCAATAAAAAATTGCGAGCATCCCGATGATTGTGGGGTATAGTTCCTAAAAGGGATGCTCCAAAAAATTGCCCAATCTCATCCTAAGCTAGCAGTAAATAAACTCTTGAAGAACAATTTAACTTCTTCTTCCTTGTTTCTTCTTTCCTCAACATTCATTCCTTAAATACCTTCCCTCCGTTGATTTTTTTCTCAAAACTCGTATTCCACATCTCCAGAAACAATCCTATCTGTCACCAACATTCTGTATAGTTCCAGTTCTTCAACAGTAACTTTTCCGTCAGCACAAATCGCTCTTCTGATGTCTTCCATTTCTTGCTTAGATATCTTGCCGTTAGCAACAGCTCGCTCGATTTGGACTTGGAGCTTTTGTAGTTGCCGAGTTTCTTCCGGCGTAGCTTGTTTAGCAGTCGATCGCGAAACTAACATATTGGCACTCTCCTAGAGATTGACCTCTACTCTGTACTAAGCCGCAGCAGCAGATATTGTCAACTCAAAGATGCAAAAATTGACAAATAAATGTAACAAAACTACATTTACTTGTCAATAGGATAAGGTGCACAGTTATTTAACAAAATTAGATTTGTTTGTCAATAATATCGATGTCAAATCCGCGCTTCAACGTCAGGCGCAAAATCGAATCAACCTGCCAACAAATAATTCGCGCAATTTTCATTTTTTTGACCCCTATTCAACAGTCAACAGCCAACAGTCAACATTCAACAGCCAACAGCCAACAGTCAACATTCAACAGCCTACTGAACTAATTCCCAAATCCGCGCAGCCGTCAACTCCTCGACATTCCTGAAAACCGCTGCTGCACCCGCATTTTCCAGCCCCGCAGCATAAGCCTCGCAGCGCCCAGCATCATCCAAAACATGAGGTGGCAAAATTCCAGCCCCCAGCCAAACCCGATTTGGTTGCACTTCCCGCGCCTTCACAACCGTGTAAATATCCGCAACAGTATCTCCCGCGTAAATCACGGGCAAATTTTCTTCTAAACCGTGCAGGTTTTCCAACTGTTCAATTGCCGCGAAAAGTCCAGCCGGATCGGGTTTTCCCGGTGCATCTTCCATCGCCACCAACACCGGGGAATTTAAACTCAGTTTCCCTGACAAAACATAAGCAGCTTCATCCCGCATCGCCCCGCTAAAAAAGCCCCAAACAACTCCCCCAACAGTTAAATTTTCCAGGTAAGCCGGACTTAACAACAACGGTTCGTCGCAAATGTAACCAGTCCAATTTTTCTCATCGGGCCCGCGATAGCGACTTTGGAAAAAAGCCACTAATTCGTCATAGTTGAGAGCGAGTTCGTTTCTCGATCGCCCAATTCCCTCAAAATAACGGCAAACTAACTCGAAAGACGCCTGCCAGTCATTATTCCACACTCCCTCAGACTTCAGAGAGTCGATATCGAGAGAATTCGGGCGAAAAGCACCCGCCGTGAAATGTTCCACCGCATCCGCGATCGCCCGCCGATAGGAACCCGACACATCCCGCACCACACCATCAATGTCAAAAACTACAATAACTCTGTTCACAATTTAACCATCCTTGTACCTAGGGCGGGTGAGAACCCAAATTTTATCGGTTTCCAGCCCCTGAGTGGCGCTAAAAGCAGTCGCGCCACAAAACTTTTTATGGCCGATGACCAATTATCGAACAGAGTGTGCTACGCTTAGCGATTGTAGAAATTTTTAACAAGTTCGATCGGAACCCTGGAGGTTTGCTTGTCCAAGTTCATCTTAAAAGTTCTCTGGCTAGAAGAGAATGTTGCCCTCGCCGTTGACCAAGTTGTCGGCAAAGGAACTAGCCCGCTGACATCCTACTTTTTCTGGCCACGCAAAGATGCGTGGGAAGACCTCAAAAACGAACTCGAAGCCAAACACTGGATTGCTGACAACGATCGCGTCGAAATCCTCAACCAAGCCACAGAAGTAATCAACTACTGGCAAGAGGAAGGCAGACGGCGCCCGATGACTGAAGCTCAGTCAAAGTTCCCCCTAGTGACTTTTACCGGCAGCAACTAAGCCCCGCTTTTAGTTGCTACCCATATACATTGCCTGTTATGGCTGACAAGGGGAAGGAGAGAGGGGAGAAGGCGAGAGGATTTGACGCTTTTTCCACCTCGCCGTGAAAAATACAATGTGAAATACCTAACACTAACCTTGCGGTGAGCGTGTAGGCTTCGTGTCTCATTTGCCGTTGCTCTGTTGGGGATATCCATTGCTGAATATTCGTCACTCAAGACGATCCAAGTCTTACACAGCATCTCTGGCGTTGCAGCCTTTATCCCTTCGTAGGGAACCCACGCAGAAACCCTGTTTCCCAAGGCAAAAAACTATTCCGTATGACAAACTTGGATTGTATTTCACATTAGGAGGTATCCCAATAACCAGCGGTCTGTCTTTTCCCCCTTTCTCTCGCAGTTATCCTTGGTAAGCATACTACTGCTACTGTGACCTGTTGTTTGCAGCCGAGTGGGTGGGTCGCAACCACTTATATCATACCATCTTTTTGTGACAAATCAGGAAAATTTGGATTATTTCATACACCTTACTTGGCTTATATCCCAACGCCCAATTGAGTACAATTACAGCGTGGGACTTACGCCAATTGAGTTAAATCCGCTACAGATGATCTTGATACTAACTCCGATTTTGGAACCTACTCGCGTTTTGGGCTTGGTCGATTTGATATTTATTGAAAATAAAGCTTTAAAATCCGCGTTTTTTTGATAATTAATACTTACGCTAAAAGTGCTTTGACGCGCGGCTTATAGCTTTTTATGAACAGGCATCTTGCCTGTTCCACAATAAAATTCCCTCTTTGTGGAACAGGCAAGATGCCTGTTATTGAAAAGGGTGCAAAATGTGAGTTATAACAAATAACAAATAACTAACAGCTAACAACTAACAGCTAACAACTAACAGCTAATCACCTCTTCGCGGAATCTATGGGCGCCGAAAGTACAATCAACCAGACCGAACAGCTACCGCTGGTAGTAAATCCCGACATTCTCCAGCAAGCTATCCTCTACAAAATTAATACCCGCGTAAACGCTCGCGGAGAATTAATTTTCCCCTGCGTACCGGGAATGCTAAGCCACTATCTCAAGTCGATAGAAAAGCTATTTAGCACTCTCGACAGACCCCTGCCCGAAGACCGCAGAGACGAACTCAGCAAGCTTTTAGCCACCAAATTAGAACAAGGCTACCGCACCTCCACAGCATCGATGCTGATTCTGCAATACGAATCTGTGCAGCCGCCACAAACTGGTTTAGCTTGCAAAGTCATTGTTACTAGCTCAACAGTAGGAGAACAGTACAAAAGCTGGGTAGACACCAGAGAACCTCCGCTTTTCGGCTCTCATCCAGACGCAAAATTGATGGCAACGGCTGCTAAATTGGGCACACCCGATCGAGTGCGGATTTTGGACGTGGGCGCTGGTACCGGCCGCAATACCTTGCCCCTGGCGAGATTGGGCTATTCTGTAGATGCGATCGAACTAGCCCCAGCTTTTGCAGAACAATTGAAAGCAGCAGTAACAGCCGAAAACCTTCCCGTGACAGTGACTGAAGGCGATGTGCTCGACCCCTTAATGCGGATGAAACCGGCCCGCTACCAGTTGGCAGTTGCCGCCGAAGTCATCTCACATTTTCGAGACAGCGATCAAGTACGGCTTTTCCTCGCTAAAATGTGCGATTCCCTGTCTCCTGGAGGTCTGTTGCTGTTCAGCACGTTTTTAACCGTCGGTGACTACCAGCCTGATGCCCTCGTGCGACAAGTTGCCCAACTCTCCTGGTCTACTTTATTTACGCCCCAAGAACTCGCCACTGCAATGGAAGGGTTGCCCTTAGTCCAAATATCCGACGAATTGGTGTTTGAATATGAACGCCACCACCTGCCGGAAGCAGCCTGGCCCCCGACGCCCTGGTTTCCCAGTTGGGCCACCGGTCGAGATGTCTTCCCGATGGCAAACGCACGCCCGCCAATGGAATTGCGCTGGATTTTGTGCCGCCGAAGTTAAAAAAAATCGGTCATTTATAGACGGACACAGCAATCAAAAGCTTTTATCGGCGGTCAAATTTTTCTCATATATTTTTATTTCAACAGCTTAAACCCTGCTCGCTGTTAATATTGTGCTGCCAGTACAGAAAAATTCACAAAAATATATATTAAAATGTAAAGAGAGCGAAGTTCGATCGCCCCTGGGTAAGAAACCCAGTGTCTGATTAGATCCCGCGCTTGCCAACCTTTTATTTTTGGCGAAAAATTGGGTTGCTAATGGCAATCCGGCTGGAATAAAAGTCGATCCCCATCTCAATGGGTGCAACTAAAGTTAAGATGAATTCAACCAACCTATTCCTCCCGATAGATGACTTTTTAGGGAATAGGATTAGCCAAAAGATTAGCTCGCTAGTCAGCGATGCTGCACAGAAACAAATATGCTTTTAACACATCCACTACAAGCGTTTGGAGCAATCTTCGGCCACAAACCTTCCACAAATAGATCATCCATCGACCAAAAAACCAGTAAAAATTATTGGGAGGGGAATATTGATCCCGCTGTAAACGAACAAATTGACTGGTACATCCAAGTGGAAATGCTAATGAGTAACGCTAAATCTTCCTGCACCAATGAAGAGATTACTGCTTGGCTGCGGGGATTGCTGACAATTGCTTGGGCAGACGGCAACTTTGACGAAGACGAGCAAAAAATGATTGCAAATCTAACTCAGGATGAACTACACCCGGTATCTTTTGAGGAGGGTTTTGAACCTATTGCCCCAGAGGAATTAGCCACTGTGTTAGGGAAAGACACCGCCAAAGGCGAGGATTTTTTAAGGACAGCAGTCATGGTAGCTTTGGCAGACGGTACCTACTCGCTCAGCGAAGACGAGGTAATCTATAAGTTTTGCACAGCTTTGGGGCAAAATGTAGAGGCGCTCGAAGCTCTGCGACACACCATCGAAGACAGCAAGTGCGATGATCCGCAGGGGCCCAGCAGCCAAATCGTCTTTGATGCGAATGTCGCCCCCGTCGCCGGAACACCCCTTTCATCTCGGCTACCTAAACCTCACCACAAAGATGTCCTGCAACCCGTCAAAGACTGGCTTGACGGCTGGGAAATTCACGATCCAAAATTGGCACACTTTGTCTGTAAAATTATTCCGCCCCAGTGTCCGTTTGAGCGAGATGTCGTTTTATTTGGTCGCAAAATCGTCCACATTCCGGCGATGTGCCAGATTAACCCGCTTTACGAACAGTTAGTCGGGATGCGCTTTCGAGCTCTCTGCTATTTGGCAGATGAATGTAAGGAAGATGTATCGTCATATTGTTAGTAGTTAGTAGTCATTAGTCAGTAGTCAGTAGTCAGTAGTCATTCTTGTAAAATCTTGGATTAATGACTGTAACTATTAACCAATGACTACTAATTAGTCCTGAACGCAAAAACCAGGTTTTTCTACGAAAAAACATCATTACACCCATCCGCCCCATTAGAAAAACCAGGTTTTTGCAGTTTTTGTGCGTAAGTCCTGCTAATATCAAATCTGCTTTGATAATACTACTTCAATAAAAGTTTTGGTACAATCCTCAAGCTTATACAAATTATTAAAAATCGCCGATTTAGGAGCCGGAAACGGCATTGCCGTTTCCCTACAAATGCTCACGTACAATCTCTGGCTCTGAACTACTTTTAAAAATTGGTAAAATTATAATTTTACCGCAACTGTAAATCGCGACTAAACTTGGCTGTCGTACGCCGACGCGGACTAAAGGAAAAGGGGAATATGGTACTTGCATCTGGTATAATAACTAATGACTAATCACAACTAACAATTGACAATTGACCAATGACAAGTGATATCATGTCCGGTCGATTACCCCTAATAAGGTAGGGGCGGGTTTACGAAAAATATTTGCCAATAATTGACAATCTCAAAAACCCGCCCTCTTAATCGCTCGATTGGACATGATATGACAACTGACAACTGACAACTGACAACTGACTAAATTATGCAATTTATCGATCGAGCAGATATTCAAGTCGCAGCCGGCAAAGGCGGCGACGGTATGGTAGCTTTTCGCAGAGAAAAGTATGTACCAGCGGGTGGCCCCTCTGGCGGGACGGGCGGCAAAGGCGGTTCCGTGTATATGGTGGCGGTGGAAAGCCTGCAAACGCTGCTAGATTTTCAGTACAACCGGATTTTTAAAGCCGATGACGGGAAGCGGGGCGCGCCGAAAAATATGACCGGTGCCGGTGGGGACGATCGCACGATCGAAGTTCCCTGCGGTACAGTAGTTTACGACGCGGAAACTCAGGCAATCTTAGCAGATTTAGTAACGCCCGGACAGACTTTTTGCGTAGCCAAAGGTGGCAAAGGCGGTTTGGGAAACAAGTGTTTTCTAACCAATTCTAACCGCGCTCCAGATTATGCGATGCCGGGAAAAGAAGGAGAACACAAATTTTTGCGTTTGGAATTGAAGCTATTAGCTGAAGTGGGAATTCTGGGGATGCCCAATGCTGGCAAATCCACCTTAATTTCAGCTTTATCTGCAGCCCGCCCCAAAATAGCAGATTATCCGTTTACAACTTTAGTCCCGAATTTGGGCGTAGTCAGAAAACCCAGCGGCGACGGTACTGTTTTTGCTGATATTCCGGGATTAATTGAGGGGGCTCACGAAGGTGCTGGTTTGGGTTACGAGTTTTTGCGGCACATCGAACGAACTCGGTTGTTGCTGCATCTGATCGATATTACGGATGAAGATCCGATCGCCAATTATGTCACAATTCAGGAAGAATTGAAGGCTTACAGGCGTGGTTTAGCCGATAAACCGCAGATTTTGGCTTTTAATAAAGTAGATGCGATCGACCTCGAAAGCGAAGAAATTCGTAATTTAATCAGCCGACTTAAAGAAATTAGTGGGGCTCCTGTTTTGTTGATTTCCGCCGTTAGTAGAGTTGGATTGGATGAATTGATGCAGCAAGTTTGGCAGAAACTCGACGAGATGAACGAGAAAGAGGCGGCGGAACAGTTAGCAGTCGCGAGTGTTTAATCGCTTTCCGGTTCTGGGAATTTCCCTGAATGGGTAGCTGTTTTTTTGAGGGGGTCAAATCTTTCGGCTGTATGGCTGGTGCGGCAAGGGTTTGAGCCTCTATGCTGAAAAAAACGATTCACGGAAAGGCTGAAATTATTGCTGTGTATAGCTTTGATGGTTGTTGAAAATTTTGCCTCTTGACAGGTCGGTGCCTGAAATGATATTTTTTGGATGCTTGACGGAACAGTACCTTGAAAACTAAATACTGTAATGCTTCTGGAGCGATCGGCCGCAATTAACCTAAACCCCTATCAGGGATTGATATTTTGCACAAAGTTATAATTTAATTGACTGATTGTGCCGCAATTAACCTAAACCCCTATCAGGGATTGATATAAAAAATTATTCAGCTTTTCTTGATTGCTCAAGAATGCCGCAATTAACCTAAACCCCTATCAGGGATTGATATCGTTTCCAGTTGGATTGGAATTTTTAACCGCAGAGGACGCAGAGAACACAGAGAGAGATAAGAGAGATGAATAATTTCAATGCTAACGCATTTGATATAGCTCATGCTGCTGTCTGTAAGCGTTTGTAGGCGTGAGCTTTGGCTAAACGCACCCAATGTTCTAACAGCAAATAGCGATCGAGTTCGACTTCCTCTCTGGCTGAAATAGTGCCGGATTTATTGCGATCGAGCAGTTCGCTCATACGGGCTTGCAACGCAGGTGTGGGGCGGATTGCGAGGATTTCTTCTGGGCTGGGTTGACTGGCTAGCAGTTCGACGATTTGGCGATCGTCTTGGTAGGGGATGGTTTCTGCGGGGGCGAGTTCCCGAAGTGCGCGATCCAGGGCTTCCGGGAGACGATCGCCCAATTGTTGCAGTTTTTCGCCAAGGATCTCGGGAACTTCTAGGATAATTTGCATTAGTGCTGATGTGAGGATGGGAATTCCCTTGATTGTAACAAACGGAAAAAATGCCGTTAACTTAAATCCCGATCGAGGATTGAAACTGCATAGCCCGATATTTGCACAGTTGTTCACAAAGGAGATAACTCGCGAATTCGCCCGTTGTAATCGACTCTCACCCTCCCATCTTGAGAAACCGTAACAACCGTCTCTACCGTATAGACAGACGAACCAGGCTTGTTACCCTTAAAAGTAAAAGTCCAAGTTCCATCGCCATTGTCTACAAAAGGCGATTCCCTAGAAATACCGTGCATAGAAGCTTCAGCTCGATAGTTGCCTAAACCACCATTAGCCCTTTCTGCCGCTTGACGGGCTAAGTTTTTCGCCCGATTGAGTTCGATATTATTGTTAATCACTCTCACGCCGTCGGTCTCATATTCAGGAGCAGGATTGCTCAAGGCGGGGGAGACTCCAACAGCTAAAGTTGAAAGCGCTACCAGACAAGCAAGTCGAATGTTTAGTTTCATAATACAAACTGATTTATAGTTTGATAAAGTCTACAACACTTGCCCGAAAAAACCCGGTTAAATTTTCAATTTTTAATTTTCACTTTTGAATCGGCGGGCGTTTCCCCACCGTACAAATAGCGGTAACTCATCCGAGAAATCTCCCGAATCAATGTTTGAGCTGGCTTCTCAGTTTCCGGTGAATGCTTCACCATCACCGCCACCAAATAACGCTTACCATTCGGCAAATCCACCATACCTGCATCCGCAAGAATTGTATCAATGTTGCCGGTTTTGTGAGCAATAATTGAACCTTCGCCTAAACCTTTCGGCAGCAAAGAATCATTTCTAGTTTGTCGCATGATTTGCAAAATACGATCGCGCGATTTCACCGATACCAAATTACCCCGATCGATCTGGGCGATGATATTAATCAAATCCTTCGGACTGGTAGTATTAGTCCCCTCCAAATCTGGCAAATTATTACGCAGAACCGTGGTACTCAAACCCCAATTTGCAAAATGCTGATTCAAAACCTCAGCACCTCCCAACAACTCAATCATCATATTTGTCGCCGTATTGTCACTGACAACAATCATCTTTTGGGCAACTTCCAAAGCCGAATACTTCTTCCCAGGAGCCTGGTCTTGCATATCCCCAGAACCGCCGACAATGTGTTCGGACTTCAGCGTCAGCACCTGATCTAACTGCACTTTGCCCTCATCTACTGCTTGGAAAAAAGCCACTAAAATTGGTACTTTAATTGTGCTAGCTGAAGCAAAAGCAGTATCGCCATTAAAATTTAGGTAGCTTCCAGTATCTAAATCGACTAGAAATATTCCGGCTGTCAAACTAGGATTTTCTGTTGCTAAAACCTGAACTTGGGTTTTCAAAGCTCCTAATTCTTGATTCAGTTGCAGCACTTCTGGGGTTGCGGAGGCAGCAGATGCGCTATCGGCTGGGTTTTTCTGCCCTGCGGTAGTTTGTTCTTCTGTCGCTACAGTCGATGCTCGACTCACAGCATTTACCACCGACAGCAGCGTACCGCAAATCACCGCTATCCCAACTCCCAAAATCAGCAAGCGAGTAGCATACACCAACGGCGGCACGCTCCGAGGTGCAGAGCGTTTGCCCGGTTTCTGGCTCGCTTGCGGACGCGGTTTAGGCACGGGGGGTTTTTTGACATCTGGGGGGATTACCGTGTCTGGAATGCGAACTGGGGGCGAAGTGGGAAGACTTCCACGGGTGGTAGGGGGAGTGGCAGTTGGGGGCTGGGTGTTGGGATTGCTGGCGATCGAACTCACATTTTCCCGCTCCAGAGTCGGATCTGGAAACTGGAACATATCGACAGCAGCGAGGCCTTTTTTCCCTGGTTGGCGAGTCTTCGACTGCGGAGTTTTGCTGGTTCTGGGTTTTCTGGGGTTAATTGCCGATCGAGGATCGGATAAAAAGTCTTGTGTAGTAAATTCTTCCGAAGATGTGGGAGAATTGGCTCCAATTCTGCTGCCGCGGCTTTGTTGCGGTGGCAAAGTTGCAGGTTCGGGCGATCGAATTTCTGGATTGCCGTTTTGCGGTTGCGGAGGACGGCGGCGGCCCGATTTGCCAGACTGACTTGCTTTGCCGGACTTAGGCTGCTTTGAGCCGGAGTTGGGAGAGGATATCGACGAGGATATCACCGATAATATCGATCCTTTGGGAAACCGCTCTGCCACGTCTTACTCCTTCATCACTAATGTAAAGTTCAAGTTTAAGATTTTTCAGCTTGTCAGCCAATCAATTTTAGATTTTAGATTTTAGATTTTAGATTTATCCCAGACGCTGCATGGTATCAGCCACCTGGTTTATTGCTCGCAAATTATCGCAAAGCTTTGGTTTTTAGTCAAGAAACCCTGTTATGAAAGTGACAAGTGGGTGAAGAAAAGTTCTCTGTGAAAAAAATCCTCAATATCACATCCCCAATTATCAGCATTTCTCCTAGCTATCCGTTGGATTTTCCGGTAACGCCCTATCCAGAGTATCAGAATTTGCCTCTCGTGGGTAAGTTTTGATTGCCCATTCTGTTTGGCGGAGGACGCCCCGCAGCATGGCGACTTCATCCACTGTCGGATAGGCCCTGGTGTACAAACGCCGAAATTTTTCCATCCGGCTTGCTGCTGTGTGCTGCTGCAAATATCCTATTTTGAGTAAAAGCGTTTCTAGTTGCTGGTAATATCCCTCTAAATTTTCCAAGGGAGCACTGGCGAGGGGAATTGAGAGATTTTCTGTCTGGCGGGTGGCAAGTTGTTCTTGGTAACAAGTTGATAAATTATCTGTGGCATGGGGTATTGAAGAGGCAGAGCCTCTGGATATGCGTTCCCCGGCTGAGCCGGGGAACGAGGCATCTTCTTCTTCCTTCCCTGTTCCTTCTTCCCTCTTCCCTCTTCCTTCTTCCTTCTTCCTTCTTCCTTCTTCCCGGTATAGTTCGTAACAGCAGATAGCGACGGCTTGGGCGAGATTTAGAGATGTGTAGGCATCGCTGCTGGGAATGCGGATCAGGCGTTGAGCGCGGTTTAATTCGGCATTGGTCAAGCCGCAGTCTTCTCGGCCGAAAATGAGGGCGCTGGGGGCTTCTAGGAGCCAAGGCAAGGCCTCTGCGGGTTCTTCTAGTTGTGTTGGCAACGATCGACTATCATCCCCTGTAGTTGCGATCGCTCTGACACACCCAACCAAAGCAGCGGGCAAACTCTCGACTACTTTCGCCGTTTCCAATATGTCGGCGGCGCGAACTGCCATCAGTCGGGCTTCTTCCCCTAAATGATCGCAGTGGGGATTTACCAAAACTAATTGGTGCAAACCCATATTTTTCATGACGCGGGCAACAGAACCGACATTCAATGGGCCTGCAGGTTCGACTAAAACTATTCGGATGTTGGCGTCGGCCGTTTCGAGCATTTAATTTAGGGAGATTTTTAGCTGAAAGTGGTTGGTTTCGTTTCCTCAGCAACAGGCAAGATGCCTGTTCCACAAGAATTGAATTTTGTTGTGGAACAGGCATCTTGCCTGTTCATAAAAATGGTACAAGATGGGAATTAGTTAATCTATTGTCAAAATTAGCATGGCTAAGCAACGATCGAAATCTGATTTACCGACAAAAATGTGCCCGGTATGCGATCGACCTTTTACTTGGCGCAAAAAATGGGCCGACTGCTGGGATGAGGTCAAATACTGCTCCGAACGTTGTCGTCGCCGCCGTTTGGCGGCTCAAGATTAAGAATTTAGGGTAAGTTGCTCGATCAAAGCTAAGATTGCAAAGGAAAAATTTTAGGTTATTAGGTTATAAATTATGGCATCGCAACAAGTGCAACCAAAGCTAGTTATTCACGGCGGTGCCGGCAGTTCTCTACACAGTAAAGGCGGAATTGAGGCGGTGCGGAAATCGCTTTACGATGTTTTGGAGGAAGTTTATCCGCTGCTGAAAGACGGTGCAAGTGCCGTAGATGCAGTGGTGCGGGGGTGCCAATTGTTGGAAGATGACCCGCGATTCAATGCCGGTACTGGTTCTGTGGTGCAGTCGGACGGTCAAATTCGGATGAGTGCTTCGCTGATGGACGGTTTGATGCAGCGTTTCAGCGGGGCGATAAATGTTTCTCGCGTTCAAAATCCGATCGAACTTGCTAAATTTTTGCAGACTTCGGACGATCGGGTTCTCTCTGATTTTGGTTCGGCAGAATTGTTGCGAGAACTTCACTTGCCGATTTACGATCCGATGACGGATTTGCGTTTGCACGAGTGGATGCAGGAACGCCAAGGCAATTTTAGCAAAGCAATGGCTGACGTGGTTGCCGAACCGGCCGGTGTGGGTACGATCGGAGTCGTAGCTTTGGATGTTCATGGACGCTTGGCTGCTGGGACTTCTACTGGTGGCAAGGGTTTTGAGCGCATCGGGCGGGTTAGCGACTCGGCGATGCCGGCGGGTAATTACGCGGCAGGGAGTGCGGCGGTAAGCTGTACGGGGATTGGCGAGCACATTATGGACGAGTGTTTGGCCGCGCGAATTGTGATTCGGGTAACGGATGGTTTGAGTTTGAAAGCTGCTTTTGAGCGTTCTTTTGCTGAAGCTGACGAACGTCAACGGGATTTTGGCGCAATTGGAATTGATGCTAGCGGGGCGATCGCTTTCGGCAAAACTAGCGAGGTGATTTTGGGTGCTTTTCACAACGGTATGCAAATGGGCGATACTTTGGAAATGAGCAAGGGAACGTTGATTTTTATTGCTTAAAAATGGTTCTTAATCGGTGATTCCGAGCCTCGACTTCTCCAAGAAGTCGGGGCTCTTGATGTCGTTAGCTTTATATAAATCGGGTCACATCCGAATTGATATTACCCACACTCAGGACACGACGCGATGCCGTTTCCCTAAAATCAATCGGGCGATGCTTACATAAAAAGCGAGGAAGATTGATTATTTTGGGCGAGGGAAACGGCATTGCCGTATCCTCATTCCTTAGAATCAGAAATTAAGCGAATTTTTCCCTGCAATCTGGTAAAAATTAATTCACCATCAGTTACTTTCCCCTGAGCAATTTGCTCGGTGCCACTAGCAATTTTCTGTTTGAGTTCTGCCAGACGCTTCTGTTTCAATGCAATATTTCTTTTTTCTGGCAGTTGCATTGTCTGGCCCCCTCTAAAAAAACTTAAATCAATTATAGTCTAATAATTTAATCATCGCCCCTAACCTCTCTAATCTTCAATCCGCAGTTGCCAAAGTTTAACAGTACCATTCTCCCCGCCGCTGACGAGAGTTTCGCCCAAAAGCCCGATCGCCACCGCAGACACAGGGCTAGAATGTCCATCTAAAGTGTGCAGCAATTCGCCGCGAAAATTCCAAAGTCTAACAGTACCGTCAAAACACCCCACTGCAAAGTATTTCCCGTCGGGGCTAATTGCGGCGGCGGAAGTGATGCGAATTCCTGTTTGCAGTGAGTTCAATAATTCGCCTGTTTGCAAATTCCACAGTTTGATATTTTGGCCACCATGATTGACAAGAATTTGGCTATCGGAAGAAATTGCCACATAATTTTCGCTGCCAAATGTTCGCCTCACTTCGCCTCCCGGCAGTTCCCACAAAGTGACTGTGGCGCGACAGAAACCGCTGGCTGCATTGAGGCCGCTGGCTACTAGCATTTTGCCGTTGGGACTCAGGGCGATCGCACTTATGTCATCCCCTTGATAGCCTGCCAAAACTTGCAGCAGTTGGCCGCTGTTGAGGTGCTGAAGCTTGACAGTGCTGCGGGTGGTGCCGATCGCCAAAATTTGCCAGTCGGGGCTTACGGCGACGGATTCGTGGCGGTGCACGTCTGCCAAACGCTTCAGCAGTTGGCCGTTTTGCAGGTTCCAGAGTTTGACTGTACCCGCGCGCGATCGTGTCAGCAGCGTTTTGCTGGCGGGACTGAAAGCCACTAGCAATACGGCTGTTGAATGTCCGAAAATTGTCTGCTGCAGTTCCCCGCTGTGCAAACTCCAAATTTTCACTGTACTATCCTCTGAGCCCGTTGCGAGGAATTGTCCGTCGGGACTGATAGCTGCAGACAAAATCCTGTCTGAATGGTGGAGAGTGGCTTTTAAGATGGCGCCGGTTGAGGTTTTTGGCTGCGTTTTATACCCGGCTATTTCCAGCCAGTCGATCGCATCTCTCCAATTTTTGAGAGCATTCCGGGGCCGATTTGTCAATAACTCTATGTATCGGTACAAAGTTTTTGACAAATCAACTTCGACACCTTTGATTTGTTTGTTGAGAACAACCGCAATTTCGGCTGGGCTGTAGCCGCACAACAAGCCGCAGAGGTGCCGCTTTTCTACAGGTGTCAGCCCTCTTCTGGTGTGGGGGGCGAATTGTTGTTTGGCATTTGCTAAGTCGGTGTAAAGCTTTTGGATGTCCCAGCCTTTGCTTGCCCGTGCAAATGGTTCTTCGGGTCGATCGAGGGTTGAGAGTATCATTTGCGGCAGTCGCGATCGAGTTCCTAGTCAAATTCCTAACCTAAATCCTAACATTCGCTGTGCGCGATCGAACTGTTGTCACCGCTAATCTATTTTTAACACAGCAAACAGGGGAAAGAGTTTCAGGTTGAAAATCCGCTCTTTTACAGTTGTCAAAATAAGTATACATCTACTGGAGAAATAGAAAATGCCGGGAATTGCGATCGCCTTATTTTTTATCCTAGGTTTAGTTTTAAGTCTTGTTGGCTATTTTTGGGGATTAGTTCAAGCTTTTGGAGAGGAAACTATTTGGGGAGTGCTTTACTTGCTTGTCCCATTGGCATCATTGGTTTTTTATATCAAAAATTGGAGCAATGAAAAAATTAGAAAAACCTTCTTAATTCAATGTGCTGGATTGTTGATGTTTGTATTGGGAGGCATTACTACTTCAGTATTTTATGGCAAAAATTTTGTAAAAATCTCTGGCTCTGGATCTAATGTAGAGCAGGGGTATAACGAGCAATCGCCCTCTTCTTTTCCTTCTGGTTTCAACACTTCTCCATCACCCAATCAAGAGTTATCTCCTGCTTTAGAGCCATCTCCTACTTCTGCTGCACCTGTAACTAATCCTAATTCTGCACGTGTTGCTGATCAAAATTCTGACTTCAAACAATCGATGAAACTCGGCTATATTTACTACGGACAGCGAGACTATCAAACCGCTTTAATCAATTTTAACAGAGCTTTACATATACGTCCGGGCGACGCTTA
Source organism: Microcoleus sp. SVA1B4 (assembly GCF_036700545.1). Taxonomy (NCBI): domain Bacteria; kingdom Bacillati; phylum Cyanobacteriota; class Cyanophyceae; order Oscillatoriales; family Microcoleaceae; genus Microcoleus; species Microcoleus sp. SVA1B4. Next base: position 2,064 of record NZ_JAUBPB010000040.1, on the reverse strand, counting down.
TGCTGTCAAGGCTGTTTACAACACCAAAAGTGCGATCGTCCAAAGCAGTGTCAAATAATAATCGGTGCAGTAAAAATTGCATACAGCGAATAGATAAGTGATTCACAGGGTTGTTAAAAATCTCACCTTAAATAATGAAAATCATCAAGCAAACGCCAAATAGATTAATAATTAAAACAGCGAGCTTTTGGGATGGTTTGCTATTAATTTCTCCATTTATCGTTATGGGATTATTGCAGATTATTTTAGTATCAAATTGGATAGGTGGAGGTATCTTTCTGTTGTTTTCGCTGTCTTTGTTGGACGGGGCGATAGATGAAACATATATTTTTGATAAAACTCTTAGCAAAATGACCATTAAACGACGGGGTGTATGGCTTCATGATGTTACCGAATGCTCAACTCGCGAGATTTCTGCGGTGGAATTAGAGGAAATAGGAGATAGCGAGGGAAATCGTAGCTATTATGTTAATTTGTGGATGTTCGGGGGCGATATCATCTGTTTAAGAAGCTATTCACTAACAGAACAATACAAAATGGCTGACTTGATTCGCAGCTATATCTCGATTAAGGATAATCGCACGCTTAGCAATGTATTTGCCCTACAAATCAGTGAACCCTAGCTATAGCAATCCTAAATGATTCAGATAAATTGGTAGGGGTAGTGCTAAGAGTGCCTACCCCCTATCTATCGGGTAACCGGGCGTGGGATTGCCCCTACAATAATTATGCAAATGATGCGAGGATTGCTATATCGCGTAGGCAATCGCCCAAGTCCATCACCAGGGAGAAATGACGGAAAGCTATCTCAAAGCCACCCGCACCTATACTCGCTACAGTTATTGTGCGCGAGACATTTTAGTGCTAATATCTTAGCAAGATCAAAAGGCTCAGGTCATAGGACAAACTTCAAATAACATATAAGTTAACAATAGGGCGCATCCCAGCAAAGATAGGGCCTCTAATATCCTTTGTTTAATCTCAGGGTAAAATAAATGAAAATAATCGAGCAAACAGCGACTGAATTAAAAATTCAGACTCGTGGCGTATTTGATTTTTGGCTACCTAGCTGTTTGTTAATGGTATTTGGACTGAAATTGGCGGCGTTTGATTACAATTTGGCAAGCCTGTATTGTCACAGAGTGCAAGGAACACAAGGGAATTGTCAGTTGGTGCGATCGAGCTTGCTGGGATCGAAGATTCAAGAAATTCAGCTTGCTTCTTTGCAGGGAGCAAAAGTTGTCAGAGCGGCCTACACCAGCAAAGTTGTACTTCGGACTGATGCTGGCTATGTTCCTTTCACTGCTAACTCCCCTAATTGGGGAACCCAAGACGCTATTGCTTCGGACATCAATTCTTTTGTTAAAAATGCGGAGCGCAGATTGCTGGAATTAAAGCTACTCGACAGTTGGTTTCTAGGGATAGGAGCCATATTTGTGACAGCAGGGATAGCAGTAATAGCCTTCGGAAAAAAGGAAATTTATAGCTTTGATACAACTTTAAATGCCCTGACTGTTAAACAGCAGGGTTTGTTGGGAACTAAGCTAATTCAATACTCTCTGTGCGAGATTTATGGCGTGGAAGTCGAGCGAACAAAAGATCGGGAGCATGACATTTGGTACGAAGTTAGACTGTTAGTTTGTGGAGGCTCTCGCATCTCCCTACCCCGCACTATGAACCCATACCAGCAAGCAAAAATCGCCAAAGCGATTAACAACTATCTGCACCAGCAAAATAACCAAAAATAGCTGCTCGCGATCGACCCGATTTCTCAAGGTTGGAGACTTACGCAGAAACCGGGTTTTTTAGCAAAATCTCTCCTAGAGTGCGATCGCTTCCGTTATAAAAACCCGGTTTCTTTGGTATCCAGTGCGAAACTCGCGATTGGGTGGAAACTCATCATCTAAAAAGTGAACAATCGTTCACTTTTTAGGTTCTTTCGGAGCGCGAATTAAATAACTGACAATTTTAATTTTTATTGTGGGATGGGCGTCCCGCCCGGCCTTTTTGGACGGGCGGGACGCCCATCCCACATTCAAGAGTGGAAGTTATTTAATTATCATT
>NZ_JAUBPB010000154.1:0-1888 GCF_036700545.1 Microcoleus sp. SVA1B4 | reverse complement strand
CGTTAACAAGTGCAATCCTGGGTTGTGGTGGGTGAAGTGAAGAGTCCTAAATCAGCAAATATCACTCTACGGAACGAAGAAAAACGCTTAAATCTCCTGGGGCGGTCGAACAACCCAGGTAGGGCAAATCAAAGCTACATATGAAATAAGCGGGTAGGATGTGACCAAAACGGCAAAGAACTAAGGACTCAAGCCCAACTGATCACGGTCGATAGAGACAAGATTACTTAAGTAGTTGGAATAAGTTATGACGACTCAAGAAATTGAAGTTGATAATTGGAAGGCACTACCCTGGAAAACATTCCAGAAGACGGTCTTTCGCCTACAAACCAGAATCTTTAAAGCTCGGAAGAATGGCGACCGCAAGCTAGTGTGTAAGCTTCAGAAGTTATTACTCAACTCCCAGGCAGCTAAATACTTAGCCGTCAGGCAAGTCACCCAATTAAATCAGGGCAAGACCACAGCAGGGGTAGACGGCAAAACTGCACTGAACTGCAAAGAACGGATGCAACTAGCCCAAGACCTCCTACAAGGCTGGAAGAAGTGGGAACACCAAAAATTACGAAGAGTAAATATTCCCAAAAAGGATGGCACTCAACGGAAATTAGGAATACCCACCATTAGCGATAGAGCGTACCAATGTCTACTCAAATATGCGCTTGAACCCGCAGCCGAGGCAACATTCCACGGCAATTCATACGGGTTTCGACCCGGAAGAGGGGCGCACGATATCCAGAAACGGCTGTTCTCAGCCTTAAGGTCTAGCAGCGATGGAATATCCAAAACCATACTTGAGATGGACATTGAAAAATGTTTTGACCAGATAAGTCACGAGACAATTCTGGAAAAGACAGAACTGCCAAAAATCGCTCTTAAGGGTTTAAGACTTGCCATCAAAGCAGGAGTGAGAGGGGAGTACCCATCGTCAACGACAGGTACTCCACAAGGAGGCGTAATTTCCCCACTTTTAGCCAATATAGCTCTCAACGGAATCGAAGAGTGCTTCAAGAATAAAAACATCACCTGTTTAAGGTATGCCGACGACCTCGTATTCCTCTGTAAACCAGGGGTTAACCAATACGGATTACGTTCAAGCATCAATCTATTTCTTGAAGAACGAGGATTGCAGGCTAAAGAAAGCAAAACCAAGCTCGTAAATTCTACAGTTGGATTTGATTTCTTAGGGTGGAACTTCAAAGTTAAGCCCAACGGAAAATTCATCAGCACTCCATCACAGGAAAATACCCAAAAAGTAAAAGCCAAGATTAAAGTGACGATGAAAGATAGTAGATTCACCCTCATTCAAAGAATCGCCAAATGCGGCTCATTGGTAAGAGGTTGGAGAAACTACAACCGATACTGTGATCTGACCTCACACGACCTATGGGCGCAAGCCTATTGGACATGGAAATATATCCGCAAACAAGGGAGTTTCGACCGTCAAGGTACAACTGAGTTAATCCATAAGGCATTCCCATCAGTAACCTGGAGAGCGTGTTCCCATAACAATGTGACCGGAGATAAATCCCCGTTCGATGGAGACCTCACTTACTGGGCTAAGAGAGAAAACAAGAATTACTCAGGGATTAACGCATCACTTCTGAAGCAACAAAACCACAAATGCAAAGCCTGCGGACTGTCGTTCCTCAGTGGCGACAAGGTAGAGCTACATCATGCGGATGGAAACCATAATAATTGGCAGAAATCTAATGTACAGATGCTCCACCGTCACTGTCACCAACACCAGCCTATCCACGGAGAAGCGCGTGTAGCTCGAAATTCCCAAAAGGAAAAGTAGATATTGACTAGGAGCTGTATGCCGTGAAAGCTGCACGTACAGTTCTGAAGGAGAGGTGTCCTGTGGCAACACAGGCATCGACTCTAACCG
>NZ_JAUBPB010000039.1:47800-62530 GCF_036700545.1 Microcoleus sp. SVA1B4 | reverse complement strand
TCAATAGCCTTCATAGCCTTGATTTAGCCTCTCGACAATTAATCCACCCTGCTTCTTAAGGGGGGCTAGGGGGGATCAGGCCTCAAAAATCACCCTCGATCGAACCCAACAACTCCCCACAAACCCCCTCAAAACTCTGCAACAACTCAACATTCGTAAACCTGACAACTTTCAATCCATACCCCTCTAAAATCCCGGTTCTTTCTGCATCATATAGTTTCCCTTGTTCCGTAAAATGACTCTCGCCATCAATCTCAATTACTAACAGTAAAGCCGCACAATAAAAATCTACAATAAAATTGTCGATCGCCCTTTTGGCATCGAAAGGGCGATCGCTCAGAAGAATCGGGCATTATTTCTCAGCGAGCAACATGATGAATAGATTCAATATATCGCTCAATTTCCTCCTCTGTGCAACTAATTCCATTCTGCAAAAGTTCATATTCACTGATATCTATCTCATCATTCCAAACCAGTGCATAACCACCAGGTTCAACTGTAAAATTTCTGAAAAACACAGGATTACTTAAGGTCATAAACATCGGATTCTCTAATAATTTAGAGATGTCGTATTTTTTAAATTCTAGATTGGTAAACTTAACCATCAATGTGCGATCGTCAATAGCTTTAGCAGAAACAATGCGTTCAGGTTTCATAAACAGATCGGAGTTATTTTAATGGTGGAAGTTTACTAAATTCTTGGCTATTCCACATATCCAGCAGTTCTTTCTGGTACAACGTAGCCCATTCTATTACCAGCTTTTGGGCCCGATTCGGTAAATCTCCTTCTATAATTTCTAAAGACTCAATACCGATCAAAGCGTTGTACTCACCGTAAACTGCGTGAAAATGAGGAGGTGGGTGATCCCCAAAGAAAATTTTGATGATTATTCCGTAAAATCGTGCAACTTCTGGCATAAAGGTTCTTTAAAGAATGATACGAGGACTATTATAGCCGAGCCAAGGAGACAATATTAGTTTATCCCAAACCATGTCTACTCGACAACTAGAGCGAGATCCCTTTTTGGCTGGGAAAGGTCGATCGCTCTTTTAGTATGGAAAGGTCGAGATCCCTTTATTTCTATTTCTCAATGCGCGGGCGATCGCCTTTTTCTATCGACCACAGTCAAGAGCGATTCCCTACGGGATAGCTTCGCTTCACACATTTTTGTAATAAAATACGATACAGTAGAAGTATTGTCCAACCCTTGCCCCCATCCGAGGTAACAATGCAAATCACCTTGAGCCAAGAGCAAACCCAAGTCCTTGAAGCTTTAGTAAAGCACGGTCAATATCCCTCCCTTGAAGAAGCAATTAACACAGCCTTGCTGTTATTAATCGATGATGTTACTTTATCCGATGACGGCAACAGCCCAAACTATTTAGCGTGGGTACAAGAAACAGGGAAGAAAATCGATATAGCACGAGAACAAGCACAACGGGGTGAGTTGCTCAATGCAGACGATGTATTAGCTCAACTTAGAGATAAAGTCAAAAAAGCCAGAGAATTAAGAGCATGAATCGCTTGCTTATTACGATCGAAGCGAGTCGAGATTTATCCGAAATTTCCGATTACTTTTTGGCGCAAAGTGTGGATGCGGGAGAGCGCTTTGTGGAAGGATTTGGTAAAAAATGTCAGCAGATTGCACAGTTTCCATATTTGGGGCGATCGTATTCACAATTTTCTCCCAGTTTACGTGGTGTGCCATTGATGGGATACATCATTTTTTATCAAATAGTTGGTGATGGTATGGAGATTTGGCGCGTTATTAGTGGTTATCGTAACTTGCAGGATGTTTTCAATACTGATTGAGTAAAAGCAATACGATCGCTCTTGTGTCTGGGAAGGTCGATCGCTCTTTTGGGAATGGAAAGGGATATTGAAAAATACTTAAACTACCTGATTGCCAATCAAGATTTTTTCCAGCAGACAACATCCACAATTTGCGGGATGGTGGAAATCGAACAGGTGGAATTGAACCGGGAGCAGCAAGAGAGGGAACGTCAGCGCGATCGCGAACAAATGAATTATACAAGCAAAAGGAACAAGAGCAGGAAGAGCGCGATCGAGAACAAATGGAAATCGACAGCAATAACGAAGACAAATAAACAAAAAACCGGGTTTCTGATCAAACCCGGCTACTAGGAGTACAAGCGATATTAACACTGCTCAAACCTCAATTCTTTAATAACTTCATCCCCATTTTCACTTTGTCCAAAATCGTCTTTTGTGAGACACAAGTAATCAGACAAAGCTTGCCGCAATTCAAAGTATCGCGGCGGACTTCTTGAGCTTTTTCGCCGTACCAAATCTCGCGGGCGCTGGCGTTTTTCACATTACCAATCACCGGATACTCATCGCACAATTTCACATCGCCGCGCGTATCAATCCAGTAATTTCGCAGTCCAACGCGACAAGGACGAGTTGAATCAGGAGCTTTTTCTTCGGCAAAGTGAGGAATCATCAATCGCAACACTTCATCGCTGTTCATAATTGGAGCGCCGTTCTTCTTCATTTCAATTAGCCGCTCGATTACTTGTGCAAATTCCTCCATGTCTTCTTTTTCAATCCACAATTCCTCGTAGGTTTCTGGCGTCCAGCGGTTGACCGGTTGGAAGTTCACCGTCGTCGCCCCAATTCCCTGAGCCCAGGTGACTATTTCCGGGAGGTGGCGGAAATTCAGTCGGTTCATTGTCGGTTTGACGTTGATCGGAAACAGGACGTTCTGTTTTTCTTGTTCTTCGCGCAGATAACCGATTCCTTTAGAAAGTCTGTCGAACAATCCCGGTTGACCCCGCAAATAATCGTGCAGTTCTGCATTCGGCCCGTCAACTGACATATTCACATTAAAAGGACGAGCAGCGACAGTTTTGGCTGCGTTTTCCCTGGTCATGCAATAGCCGTTGGTGGTGACGCCGGCGTGAATGCCATTTTTATTCGCAAAGGCCAGCAAGTCTAGAAAACCTTTTTTAATATAAGGTTCGCCGCCGCTAAAGTTGATGGAAAATTCGCCCACAAATTCTTTGACGCTCAAGAGGGCATTTTGCCATTCTTCGATCGTCATTTCGTCTTTATATTCTTTGAGTCGCCAATACTCGCACTGGCGGCATTTAACATTGCAGCGCTCGTTGACAATCCCGTAAAAAGTGACTGGGCTTGTCACGTCGTATCCTGTATTGATCCGCAGCGATTCGGCTACTGCACTCTTGGTGTGCTTGACGCCCAGTCTCGATAATGTTAAAGCATCCATGTCTTTTTTTCCTTACGTGTTGTTAGCTAGGTCAATTCCTCGATCCCTTTTTTGTGCGTATAATTACGCATTACTGATTACGTATTCCTTTTGAGTAGGTATGCCCCATCCTAAGTGTTCCGTTTGGGTATGGCTAGATGTTTGTCAAATATTTATAATATTAAGACTTGTAACATATTAGTAATTCTAATTAATGGGGCGAGATTTTCTGTGAAAAAATGAAGTTGGCTTAAAAATTGCCAAAGTATATGAGCTTAAGATTGACTTTGATTAATAATTGTAATTTGTGTTTAAAATTGGTTAAATAACTTAATATTTTGCCTCAGTAGAACTACTTACGTAAGCAGTATCAATAATTTATTGTTATAGTCAAATGAGCAGCCTGTACAGCAGCTAACTTCACACAAGCTTTACAATATGGGAATTTAAGTATTTACACGGCAAAAAATGGCGACAAACATGGGACGATATTTGCACGTACTGAAATTGTTCTGGGGTGCGGCGATCTCCGCGGAACTAGAATACCGAATCAACTTTGTCCTCGCGGCCATCAGCAGCCTCGGAAATCTTGCGGGCAGCTTGTTTGGGCTATTTTTGTTCTATCGTACTGGCTACACGTTTTCGGGTTGGAAATGGGAAGAGGCCTTAGTTGTACTCGGCATTTTCACGATTTTGCAGGGGTTTTCGTCAACGTTTCTAGCACCTAATCTCAGCCGTATTGTCGATCGAGTCCAGCAAGGTACTCTCGATTTCGTACTCCTCAAACCCATCAGTTCCCAATTCTGGCTATCTGCAAACACAGTTTCGCCTTGGGGAATCCCAGATTTAATCTTGGGCACCGTATTGTTGCTGTATGCTGCCAACAAATTGGGAGTAGCAATCGGCAACTATTTTTTAACAGCAATACCGCTGTTCTTCGGAACTATTACTCTTTACAGTATATGGTTTATGTTAGGGGCAACCAGCATTTGGTTTGTGAAAATTTACAATGTTACCGAAGTTCTCGAAGGATTGTTAGAAGCGGGTAGATTTCCCATGGCAGCTTATCCTGCTGCTTATCGATTTTTCTTCACTTTCGTAGTTCCCGTTGCCTTCTTGACGACTGTGCCAGCAGAAGCCATGCTGGGGAGAGGTGAAATCGTTTGGATCGCAGGGGCGGGAATATTGGCGATCGGGCTGTTATTGTTCTCCCGCTACTTCTGGCAATTTGCACTCCGCTTTTACACCAGCGCTTCCAGCTAGTTAAGTCGGTAGGTAAGCAGCAGCACATCTAGAGTGTCTATTAGGTTTGAGAGGGAGAGGATTTGACACGGGGGAATAGGGAATTGAAATATAAATTTTCCAGGCAAAACAGCTTATCTAAAAAATATTTGTTTCTATTTACTTAGATAGTTAAATAAATGTAAGATTTCAACTTATCCTGGAAATGTAAACTGGAACTAAACCACGCAAACGAAGGGAAACCAATGAAAAGAAAAAAACTGGGTAACAGTAATTTTACTATCAGCGCGATCGGTCTTGGAGGTATGCCAATGTCCTTAAGCGGCCGGCCGCCCGAAGATCAATCAATTGCGGTAATTCACCGCGCCCTCGATTTGGGTGTCACCCTAATTGACACCGCAGATTCCTACTGCCAAGATCAATCCGACAAACACCACAACGAGCACCTGATTGCCAAAGCTTTGGAACAGTACAGCGGAGATGTTAGGGCCGTTACTGTGGCCACTAAAGGCGGCTTAATGCGGCCTCAAGGTGCGTGGACGCGGAACGGCAACCCCCACCATTTACGCAAGACAATTCGCGAAAGTTTTGAAGCATTGGGCGGCAAGGAACCGATCGACCTTTGGCAATATCACTCACCCGATCCCGCTTATACCATCGAAGCAGCCCTAGCACCCGCAAAAGAAGCTGTAGAAGCAGGAATGATTCGATTTATTGGAGTGTCAAACTTTTCTGTAGAGCAGATCAAACGTGCCCGCGATACAGTAGAAATTGTCTCTGTTCAGAATCAATATAATCCTTGGCACAGACAGCCCGAATCAGACGGCGTTCTGGAATATTGCGAAACAGAAAAACTGACATTTTTTCCCTGGAGTCCTTTAGGAGGAAGCCGCCGCGCCACCAGCTTGCAAGATATGCCCGCGATCGCCAAATTAGCAGCAGAAAAAAACGTTTCAGTTTACTGTATAGTATTAGCTTGGTTGATGGCTCAATCGCCTTGCGTCGTTCCGATTCCCGGTGCGACCAAAGTATCGAGTATTGAAGACTCTGTGCAGGCGCTCGAAGTTAAATTGACTGACGAGGAATTGCAACAAATTGCCGTAAGTTAAGTATATCAGGGCAAAAAAACAATAGAACAGGCTTTCCGGCCTGTTCCACTAGAACTTTATTGTGGGGTGGGTTGGAAAACCCGCCCTTGAAAGTGAGATTTAATGAGTAAAGTTGACATTTTTTGAGGAATTGAGTTTAATGGAAGCTAATCAAGTGAATGCCGATCGAGACGTAGCAATTGAACATCAAAACGTACCTGTCGCCCATGAAGGACTGCACAACTTTTTATACAGTTCCGACTCAGAACACAACGCAGCAGCCGCTATTTCTGAATTAGAAAATGACGGCACGCAAGTAATGTCGATCGATACATGGCGCGATTTGGCAACTAACGCGAAAGTCGCCGGCGTTTACGCTGTAATGGATATTTCCCGCAATACTCAGTTTATCGGTTATTCGCGAAATATCCTGCTTTCAATCAACGGTCACATCGCCCAAAACGGCGTCGAAAATTGCGCTTTCCTGCGGGTGCAAACTTTCAAATTCCCGAAGCGGGAAGAAATGGAAAGTTTGCGGGATGCTTGGATAGCCGAACTCGGCAGCATTCCGCCTGGAAACGGTGCTGAAAGCGAAATGTGGGCGGCTACGGTAGGCCAAGCAGCGCGCGCTGCTATGTCTGCTGAGGAACAAAAAGCTTATGAGGAAAAGAAGCTGAAATTGCGGAAAGCAATGGCAGATTCCACTCTTACCAAAGAGTTAGAAACAGCCGCCAAAAGTGATGGCGAACAGGCTAAGGATTTGGAAGCGGCTGTTAACAATGATGATTGGAGTGCTGTGATTCACTCGCAAACCCAGGAAACAAAATCCGCCGAATAACATTCGCGAAAATACCCAGATTGGTAGGGGGGTTCGCCAAAGTTTATATCATCAAATAGCAGAATTAAGCAACCCGCCCCACCCATCCCAGATACCGACAAACCTGTTCCGCAATCAGAATTTATTGGTTGGGTGGGGCCTGGTTTATTAATATTTGGGAGGGAATTAAAAATTGTTGGTGAACCCGCCCCTACAAAATTAATGACTAACTTTTCGTTCAGTAACTAAAGTCAAACTTACCCATTCACCCCGCTCATCGTAACTGCGAATCATCCGAAACCGCAAGTCAGGTTCTACCAACCAACCAGCCTCGAAAAATATAGGTTTTCTGGATTCAATCTTGACAGGTAAAGTGCAAGAACCTCCGTCAGGAAGCAGCACAACTTGCACGGGCGAAGCACCTTCGTTAAAGTGCAGAACTGAACCGTCAATCCTGGCGCTAGAACTGATAACATTAGTATTACTGCCAAAAGTAATTTTCTGCTGTAGGCGATCGCTACTTTCCAAATGCAATTGTAAATTGGTAGAATAGGAATCAGGAGAACGCCAATCTGGATACATTGTCACGGCCTCGCCCTGCCACTCTCCCAGCAAATCGTCAACAGTTAAATGCGGACGTTCGGGGACATTTTTATCAAGCTGCTTTTCCCGAATTAAGGTAAGTTTGGATAAATTGCCGTCGGTATTGTAGATCATAGGGAAGCGCAACCGGCGATAATTGTAGATAAAACCCAACTCGGCACCGCACTCAGAAAAAGGCGCTAGTTGAATAGTACCCTGAGAAAAAGCTCCATTCTCAAAAAATAGGGTATCTCGTCCCAAAGCTTGAAATTCTCGAACAAGTTCGTTGACTTCCGGTTCGCCGACACCGTTAGGATTTGGGTAAAACCGACGGAGTTTTAATCGCACAGTTTTGTTGTCATTGAAACCTTCAAGAGAAATAATGCTAGGAATATCTTGAAGTACCTCTCCTCGCGCTGATAGCTGAGTGAAGGAACCGTGCCATTCTCCCAAGTTTTGCAGAAAGTTTTCCCATTGTGATACCATATTTTTACCTTTTGATATATGTCTAAAAATAAAATTATAACTCTGCTGACGGATTTTGGATTAAGCGATGTTTATGTGGGAGTGATGAAAGGTACGATCGCCCAAATTAACCCGCAGTTAAAAGTCATTGACATTACGCACCAAATACCATCTCAAAATATTGCGGCTGCGAGGTTTTGTTTGATGACTGCTTTTGCTTATTTTCCGTCGGAAACCGTACACGTTGCTGTCGTCGATCCGGGTGTGGGAAGCAAGAGACGGGGGGTTGCGATTAAATGTGCTAATTGCTTTCTTGTCGGGCCGGATAACGGGTTGTTTAGCGGGGTGTTGAGTCGGGAAAGTGCGATCGCCTGTGTCGAACTCACGAATTCTCAATACTGGCGCACACCTCAACCCAGCAGCACTTTCCACGGTCGCGATATTTTCGCTGCTGCGGCTGCTCACTTGGCGAACGGGGTGGCTTTGGAAGAGTTGGGGGAGGATCTCGACCCTGCAAGTTTAGTGCAGTTAGAGATACCAAATTGTGCCGTTACAGCCACAGGTATAGAAGGCTGTGTTCAATATGTCGATCGCTTCGGCAACCTAATTACTAATATCCCCAATAATTGCATTATAGGTAACAATTGGTCATTGACAATTAGCAATAGTTCTGATGCAATTCGCATCCCCAGCGGTAAAACCTACAGCGACAGCGAACCGGGTAATTTAATTGCCATAACTGGTTCTGACGGTTGGGTAGAAATTGCCGTTAATGGCGGCAGCGCTCAATCTGTATTAAAATTGGAATGCGGAGCGATCGTGCAATTGCTTTTTGAAACTAACAATTAAATAGGACTTAGGCATCGGTGTTCAGAAACCGGGTTTTTTATGAAAATACTTTGTTATAATCAGCAGATTCCCTAAAAAACCCGGTTTCTTTTGCGGAGTGCGTAATTCATATAGCAATCGTAAATGAGTTGTAAATTTTTTACCCCACCCCAGCCCTCCCCTTAGTAAGGGGAGGGAGTAAGAAATTCACAAATGATTTAGGATGGCTATAGTTTTTTTTCTATTAATTACTTTTTCTGCAAAATCCACAATAGTTTGGCGATATTCGGGATTATTAAAAAAAGCATCTCCATTATTGTGCCTAGCATTAGGAACTAGCAAAATTTTTTTATATTCAGGAGAACTAGCATATAACTTTTTGCTCATAGTAGCAGGAACCAAAGAATCGGCAATCCCGTGAACAAACAAAATGGGCATTCGCAGTGATTTAACCTTAGCCAGAGAATCAAACCTTTGCGTCAGCAACAACCGCACCGGAAAAAATCGCATAAAAGCATTATTTTCCACCATATCCACCATAGAAGTAAACGAATTATGGACAATCAAACCAGCAGCTTCTGGATGCCTTATTGCTAACTCAATAGCAACAGCACCTCCCATTGAATGACCATACAATAAAATTTGGCTAGGCGACAATTGCCGCTGCTTAACTAAATAATTATAAGCAACTTCAGCATCTTCATATACCCGATATTCGCTGGGAAAGCTGCCTTGACTGCGGCCGTAACCTCGGTAATCAATCAGCAATACGGAAAAACCCAATTGCCGAAAGCGGTAAGATTGATTGATATTCGCACCGATGTTAAAACCCCTGCCGTGCAGGTACAATAGAGTTCCTAATGATTGTCGATTTGCGGCGGGCAGCCACCAACCGTGAAGTTTTTCAATTTTGCGCGATCGAGCCTTAACGGGCAACCAAACTTCTTGGTAAGGGATGTTAAAAGCATCCGGTGTTTTGGCGATTGTAGGTGTTGGCTGAAAGATCAAACGAGTTTGCAGAAAAAACAAGAGTATACAGGAAGCAATGTAGGCGATCGCCAAAAGTTTTCCTAAACACAATAGCCCTCTCAAAAAAGTTTTTTTTGTCTTGTTTAGCTTGCTCATTTTTGGCATTGCTAATTCTTAATTGCAAGTATTAAAAACCCGGTTTAGTGAAGAAACCGGGTTTCTCATCTTTATCCAGCTACCACGAAATTAACCAATTTTCCCGGCACCACAATTACCTTTTTAATCTCCTTACCTTCCAGGTGACGCTTAGCCAATTCCGACTCGCGAGCAAACTTTTCCAAAGCAGCTTTATCAGCACCAGAAGGCACTTGAATTGTGCCGCGAGTTTTGCCCATAACTTGAATTACCAGAGTAATTTCATCGGTAATTAAGGCAGAAGCATCGACACTCGGCCAAGTTTGCGTATGCACCGATTCAATGTTACCAGTATTGTGCCACAATTCATCAGCAATATGCGGCGCAAAAGGCGCTAACAAGCGAATCAAAGTGTTAATTCCTTCTGCATAAATTGGCGAATCTTTACATTTAGCATCATTCAAAGCATTGCTGAGTTTCATCATTTCCGAAACAGCAGTATTGAACTGATAATCTCCCTCCAAATCTTCGCTCACTTCCTTAATTGCAGTGTGAATTGCCCGCCGCAAATCCTTCTCAGGTTTACTTAAAACCTCTTTCTCCCCCCCTTCGCAAGGGGGGGCTGGGGGGGGTGAACCAAACTCTGTAACCACGCGCCAAACGCGATTTAAAAAGCGAAATTGGCCTTCCACATCGGCGTCGTCCCACTCCAAATCCTTCTCTGGCGGCGCTTTGAATAAAATAAACATCCGCGCCGTATCTACCCCATATTTGCCCATAACTTCCAAGGGGTCAACGCCATTGTATTTTGATTTGGACATCTTCTCATAGAAGACTTCTAAAGCTTCACCAGTTTGAGGATCTTTGGGATGTGCGGGGTCTATATCTGCTGGGGGAACGTATTTGCCAGTAACAGGGTTTTTATAGGCCATTGCTTGCACCATGCCTTGAGTTAACAGGCGTTTAAATGGTTCGTCACAATCGATCAAACCCCGATCGCGCAAAACCTTGGTAAAGAACCGCGAATACAGCAAGTGCAAGATTGCGTGTTCGATGCCGCCGACATATTGGTCTACGGGCATCCAATCATTTGTCTTCGCCGTATCGAAGATTTGCTCTTGATTTTGAGCATCGGGATAGCGCAAGAAATACCACGAAGAATCGATAAAAGTATCCATCGTATCTGTTTCTCGCTTCGCCGGAGTGCCGCAACTCGGACAAGGAACGTTTACCCATTCTTCCATCTTTGCCAAGGGCGAACCTTTGCCAGTAAATTGTACATTTTCCGGCAACAATACTGGCAAATCCGATGCGGGTACGGGGACTGTTCCGCAGGTGGGACAGTGAATTACGGGAATTGGAGCGCCCCAATAACGCTGTCTAGAAATTAACCAATCTCTCAATCGGTATTGGATGCGGGCTTTGCCATAACCGGAATTTTCGGCATGGTGAATAATCGCTGCTTTGCCTTTAATTGAATCCATGCCGTTGAAGCTTTCGGAATTAATCATAATTCCTGGTTCGGTGTAAGCTTCGGTCAATGGCAGCTCATCATCATCCACAATTACTACTTTAATTGGCAGTTGATATTGATTGGCAAATTTGAAATCTCGCGTGTCGTGGGCTGGTACTCCCATGACTGCGCCGGTGCCGTATTCGTACAGCACATAATCGGCTATCCAAATGGGAATTTCTTCGCCGGTGAAAGGATTGATTGCTTTGCCGCCTGTGGGGATGCCGCGCTTTGGTTTGTCTTCGGCTGTGCGATCGATCTCGCTTTGGGCGGCGACTTCTTTGATGAAGGTTTCTACGGCCGCTTTTCTGTCTGCGGTTGTCACGCGCTGAGTTAGTGGATGTTCCGGCGCTAAAACAACGTAACTGACGCCGTAAACTGTATCGGGACGTGTGGTGAAAACGGCGATTTTTTCATCCATTCCGACAATGGGAAATTCTAAGTAAGCGCCGACTGATTTGCCGATCCAGTTGGCTTGCATTAATTTGACTCTTTCGGGCCAATCTGGCAATTTGTCTAAGTCGTTTAATAACTGTTCGGCGTAATCGGTAATTTTGAGGAACCACTGCCGCAATAATTTGCGCTCGACTTTGGCACCGGAACGCCAGGAACGACCTTCGTTATCTACTTGTTCGTTTGCTAAGACTGTTTGGTCGATCGGGTCCCAATTAACTGCGGCTTCTTTTTGATATGCTAATCCTGCTTCTAAAAATTGTAAGAAAATCCATTGAGTCCACCGATAATAATCGGGAGAACAAGTTGTAACTTCTTTTGTCCAATCAAAGGAGATGCCGAGACGGCGAAATAAGCCTTTCATTTGGGCAATATTTTCATACGTCCATTTTGCCGGGGGAATTCCGCGCTCGATGGCGGCATTTTCTGCGGGTAAACCAAAAGCGTCCCATCCCATCGGATTCAATACCCGATAACCTTGCATTCGCTTGAGTCTGGCAATTACATCAATAATTGTGTAGTTGCGGACGTGGCCCATGTGCAGGTTTCCCGACGGGTAGGGGAACATGGATAAGGCATAAAATTTAGGCTTTTGGGTATCTTCTGGCATCTGGTCTAAGTTTTGCTCAGCCCATGTCTGCTGCCATTTTTCTTCTATGGATTGGGGGTTATATCTGGAATCCACAACAATTGCTCCGTGCAGGGTTTAGTAATGTTTGCTTCAGTATTTTTACACATTCAAGGGGCTTCGATTCTGATTTTTCTGAGCTCCAAGGATTTTGGCTCGAATATCTGTATTATATATTGTAGTATAGGTAATTTGAGCTGGGGGGCGATCGACCAAATATCCCCGTTCGCCCTGAAAAAAGTAAATAACTGCTATCCCCAGAAACCCGATTTCTTTGACAAACCGGGTTTATTCTCCTAGTTCGAGCTTAGATGCTATCAGGATCGATGTTCAATTCGCGCAGTTTGGTGGCTAAACGTTCGGCTTTTTGAGCTTCTTGTTCGGCACGCTGCGAGGCTTCTTCGGCGCGCTGCGAGGCTTGTTCGGCACGCTGAAATTCTTGGTCGGCGCGCCGTCGCTCTAATAGCCGCTCTGCATTTATTTCGGAATAGGAAAGAAACTTTTCTCCATCAGGGCGATAGATTTCTAACCCTTCTTCTGGTAACTCAAACCGCACTCCCATTCTGGGACTTATCCATCCCTCCATCGGTTCAATTGGTTCTAAGATTCCTTCAATTCTTTGCCAACCTTCTAACTGATTTCTTTCTGGATCGTAAAGGTAATACTCCTCGACTCCATAACGATAGTAAAATGAAAGTTTCTTGTTCATTTTTGTGTTACTATCGTTGTGGGAGCGAATTTCAAAGACGACTTGGGGAGCAATATTATCTTCGCGAGATTGTATGTAGGAACGTCGCTCGCCTTTTGGTCTACCAAATATCACCATCGTATCCGGCGCTTGAGAAATATCTGGTCTACCTTCAACCGGATACCACAGTAAATCGGCGGCTACAAACACGTTCGGGTCATCTTCAAACAGCGATTCGCAACCTTCTTTGATTGTGACAATTAATTTGTATTAAATTGTGCTGTCTGCCATTGGTTGACCGTCGCTGGATGGATAAATAATTTCTTCGGTTGTGACTTGCATAGTGGTTGTCTCCGAGAAGTATCTGAGCTTAATTATACTATTGTTTGAAGCAACTATTTTAGCCGAAAATGACATTGCCATTTCCCTACTGACCGACTATTCAAAATAGCGAGCAGCGGCGCTTCAAAGCTGCTTGCAAAAGAGTGTTGTACAGTTTTTCCTTAACAGTATAAGCTCCGAATCTTTCCAAGTGCGGATTGTTCATTTGAGCGTCGAAAAGTAGATAAGATCGATCGCGCAATCTCTCCACCAACTTCACCATCGCCACCTTAGAACCCTCGGGAATTCGGTAAAACATCGACTCCCCAATAAATGCACCGCCGATCGACAATCCGAGAATACCGCCCGCCAATTCGTCCCCGCACCAAGTCTCGAAGCTGTAAGCCCAACCGGCCTCATACAAACCCCAGTAAATCTTCTTGAGCTCCTTAGAAATCCAAGTCGTTTCGCGATCGGCACAACCCTCAACCACCGCCCCAAAATCGCGGTTCACAGCCACCGAAAATCGATTTTGATTGATTTGGCGACGCAGGGATTTCGGATAGGTAAATCTTTCATCCAGGGGAATCAGCGCCCGCTGCCGGCTGGAATACCACCCCAAACTTTCCTCGCCGTCATTTGCCATCAAGAAATAGCCTTGCGCGTATCCTTGTATAATTGTCGGTATATCATATTGCATATATTTATCAGTTGTCATTTCTCAGTTAACTTTTCAAAGTCAACATTAGCAATTAGGAATAATTATGTCTGAAACCATTGAACCTATTACCTTACCGCCCGCCAAAAACCCCGAACAAGAAGGCCAATGGCTCCAACAAACGCTGCTGGCATGGCTAGACTCCGAGTTTATCCCAGAAGCAGCCAACCAGCAAATAGCTAAAAGAGCTGCCCAAATCTATGTCCGCCAGCGCATGGAAGGCGAAAATGACGTGGGCAGCCTCGTAATTGCGATCGTCACCGAAATGCAGGCCTATGATTTTTCTAAAAGCTTCTACGGCGAATTTGCGATCGCCAATGCCGTCAGCGACTTGTTACTCGAAAGTCTCGGCATCGATAAATGCTGTGGCCAGTGAAGCAAGAAGGAGGAAAATTTAACTCATAAGTCTGAAACAAGAATCAACCCCAAACATAATCTTGCCGATTATTTATAAGTTTTTTTCCTTCTTCCTTCTTCCTTTTTCTTTAGAATAAATCTCCAGAAACACGACAATTTCAGAAAAACATCATCCGTATATCCGTGTCATCATCCGTGTCGTGCCTTCTTTCTTCGTGCTACCAGCTAGACTTCACAACACCGGGCAAAAGACCTTCGTGAGCCATTTCTCGCATCATGTTGCGAGACAGTCCGAAGTCACGATAGTAACCTCTGGGCCGTCCAGTTGCCCAGCAGCGGTTCCGCAAGCGAGTCCGCGAACTGCTGCGGGGTAGCTGTTGTAGTTGGCGGTGAATCGCCATTTTGTCCATCTGATTGTTAGCTTGGTCAAACTGGTCTTTCAGGTCTTCCCGCTTGTCGGCGTACTTGTCTACGAGTCTCTGGCGCTTTTTCTCGCGCTCGACCATGCTCTTCTTAGCCATAATCTGTTGATATCCTTAGATTAATCACAATCTACTATTTTACTATATTTTGGTGATTTCGGATCGCTTTTATTTGAATTATTTCTTTTGTCAACAAGATTTTTAGCAACAGGCAAGATGCCTGTTCCACAATAACTCTACATTTTTAGCAACAGGCAAGATGCCTGTTCCACAA
>NZ_JAUBPB010000039.1:0-47700 GCF_036700545.1 Microcoleus sp. SVA1B4 | reverse complement strand
CAAGATGCCTGTTCCACAATAACTCTACATTTTTAGCAACAGGCAAGATGCCTGTTCCACAATAACTCTACATTTTTGTGGTACAGGCATCTTGCCTGTACTTAGCATTTGTGCAACACCTAATTATTAGCAGAAGGGTAAAAATCTGCAATAACTCAATTTTTTTGTGGTACAGGCATCTTGCCTGTAGTTAACATTGGTGGAAGACCTAACTATTAGCAGAAGGACACAAATCTGCAAGTTCGCAAATATTGCAAGCCGGATTTCTCGCATTACAAACTGCCCTGCCGTGATAAACCAACCGAATCGACCAATTTTCCCAATCCGGCTGCGGTAACAATATCATCAAATCCCGCTCGATCCTTATAGGATCGGTATGTTCGGTCAATCCCAACCGCTGACTCAAACGTTTGACGTGAGTGTCTACCGTCACCCCCATATTAATACCAAAAGCGTGAGCGAGAACGACATTAGCCGTTTTGCGGGCAACTCCGGGCAATTCTAGCAGCAGTTCCATCCGCTGCGGCACTTGATTGTTAAATTTATTGACGATCGCCTGACAAGCACCTTTAATATTTTTAGACTTATTCCGGTAGAAACCAGTCGATCGCACCAGACTTTCGAGTTCTTCTAAATCAGCATTTGCCAAAGCCACCGCATCGGGAAAACGCTCAAACAAAGCCGGCGTTACCAGATTTACTCGATCGTCCGTACACTGAGCCGAGAGAATCGTCGCCACCAGCAACTGCACGGGAGTTTCGTAGTTGAGAGTGCAAGGAGCTTCTGGATAGAGGCGTTTGAGGCGAATCAGAATTTCGAGCGATCGTTGTTTTAAACTTAACTTTTTAGTCATTAGTCAGTAGTCATTAGTCATTAGTCATTAGTCATTTGTTATTTGTTTTTAACTGCTTCCCCGGCACGACCGGGGAACCCAGAACCCGATGATCTACCTCGCTTGCGTAGGAAAAAAAGAAGATGGAAAAATAGGAAAATAGGAAAAAGGAAAACTAGACATAATTCTTCCTCCTTCCTTCATTTACTATTGCATGAAATTTCGCAAATCGAACCCAGCCAAATTAGCTGTATCGCGAATAATCAAGAAAACTCCCAAACCCAGCAACAACACCAAACCAG
Organism: Microcoleus sp. SVA1B4; assembly: GCF_036700545.1. Lineage (NCBI taxonomy): Bacteria > Bacillati > Cyanobacteriota > Cyanophyceae > Oscillatoriales > Microcoleaceae > Microcoleus > Microcoleus sp. SVA1B4. The sequence continues at coordinate 46,566 of NZ_JAUBPB010000039.1, read as the reverse complement.
TCTGCATGACATTTTCCTGAATGCGGTTCGGCAGAGGCTTGCCCCGCAGTCCTTCTATTAACAGAAAAGCTAGCTGACCGCCGTCCAAAGCAGGTAAAGGCAAGATATTAATCACAGCCAAATTGATGCTAATTAGCACCGCATACTGAAACAAACTCGCAGCATCCGATTTGGCAATCCCTGCACCAATCGCCACAATCGCCACAGGCCCGGACAACTTGTCGGCAGTCTGGCTGAAATTGCTAAGTAACTGCCCGAAACCTTGAACCGTCAGCACCACAATCCGCTCAAATTCTTTGGCGGCCTTGCTAAACGCCTCTACAAATCCGGCCCTCTGCCGCACCACAGTGCCGTTAGAAGTTAGTTGCACGCCAATGCGACCTTTGCCGTCGGGCGACTCTTCAGGAGTTACTGTCACCACAAATTTTTGTTCTTGGCGCTGAATTTCCAACGCTAGGGGTTGGTTGGGATGATCTTGGATTGCTGCGACCAATAATTTGACTGCTTCGCCGGAAGCGCCCAATTCCTTGCCGTCAACAGACAGAACAACGTCGCCCGATCGAATTCCGGCTTGTTTCGCGGCCGAACTGACTTCCGCAGCGACTTCCGGGACTTTAACTCCCGGTAGGTAGTTCATTTCTGCAGCGCCGACAGTGCTCAATTGCACCACCAGCAGGAAATAAGCAAAAATTAAGTTGGCAATTACCCCTGCACTAATGACGATCGCCCGATCGAGCACGGGGCGATTTTTGAGCAAATTCGGGTCATTTGGGGGAATTGTACTGTCGGGATCGTCGTCCGGGAAACCCACGAAACCTCCCAGGGGAAAGGCGCGGAGGGCGTATTCAGTTTCCGGGCCTTGGTACTTCCAGAGGATGGGTCCAAAACCGATGGAGAAGCGGTTGACATGGATGTGTTGAAGTCTCGCCGCCAAGAAGTGGCCGAGTTCGTGAACGACAATCAAGATACCTAAAACTGCGATCGCTGCCAAAACTGACATGAAGGATTCCACTAACACTTTTACTGGACTTTGATTTATTTTAATATCTTTTTAATATCGGTGGCTTCGGAGGGACAATTTTCAGTCAAACTGGAAGGTGGTGTTTTTGTCGGAAGTCCCGGCTGCTGCGATCGACCCGACGCTGCCAAACCGATCGCGCGATCGTACCTGAGTTTACCTCTAAAACCAATTCCCATTACCAATTCCCTATTACAAATTCCCCATTAGCAATTCCCAGTTACCAATTCCCGATTATGAAAGACACTTCTTTGAATATTATCGCTATTTCTATCTTTGCCATCACCGTTTCAATATTGTTGGGCCCCCTATTCAACTTGCCAGAAGCCGTACCTGCGATCGCCACTTTTTGCCTGTTGGGGCTAGCCACCCTCGACAGTTTCCAGTGGCAAGGTCAAGGCGGTACTATTTTATTAGATTGGTTGGGAGGAACTTCCAAACAAAAGCGCGATCGTATCCTTCACCACGAAGCCGGACACTTCCTAGTCGCGCACCTGTTGGGAATTCCCGTAACCAGCTACGCCCTCAACGCTTGGGAAGCATTTAAACAAGGTCAAACAGCCCAAGGCGGCGTCCGATTTGAAGACGAGCAATTAGCATCTCAACTCCAAAGTGGCACTCTTTCCGCCCAACTTTTAGACCAATATTGTACCGTGTGGATGGCCGGAATAGTCGCCGAAAAATTTGTTTACGGCAGCGCACAAGGAGGAGCAGAAGACCGCACCAAAATTAGTGCAATTTTAACACAACTGCGCCGTCCAATTTCCGAAATTCAACTCAAACAAAACTGGGGTTTGCTGCGAGCAAAAAACCTGATCGAAAGCCACAAATCAGCTTACGAAGCCCTAGTAGCAGCCATGGAAAAAAGAGCAAGTGTTGCCGAATGCTACGCCATAATCCAGCAAAATTTATAGGAAAAAAATTACGCACTTTTGCCTTATAAACCCGGTTTATCTCTAGATTTCTCACAAAGACAGGACTTACGCACCGCCTCAATATATAGTGTTTTGTAGGGGCAAACCCCCCGTGGTTGCCCCCATACCTGGAATGATGGCGTAAGTCCTAAAATACAAAAAATTTGCGTAGAAACCGAGTTTAAGAGCGTATTATAGGGATTAAAAATTAATGTCAGAACCAAATATTTTCCCAACAACACTGCAAACAGCAAACCCAAATACAGAAAAATTGTTGTGGCTGTTTGGTTTGCGGATCGACCCTGGCACCGAAATACCAAATCTATATACTCTAATTGTCTATGGAGAACAAGAGCCGCCCTTAGTAGCCGGCGGTCAACTTGTATTTTTTACCCGTCCAGAACTAGCGATTAACGCTCTCCAATTGTGCAATATCGATGTCAGCAAACTGGGAAAGCCACCCACACAAATAGACGCTATTTGCGACATTGCAGAAACGCTATACTTGCTCGATGCCGAAGATTTTGACGAGTCAGCTACTATCCTCAACTGTTTGAACGCGCTTTTCGATTTAGTGAAAGCTACTTTAATACCGATGCCCACTGAATACAAGCGCATACTTTATGATTTTGCAGATCATTTGAATATTGAGGAAGAGTTTGCAAGTTTTTTAGACGCAGAAGATATTCAGCGCTCGGAAATTGTCAATGCTATTTTGTGGTGTGTGGGAGCAATTACAGCTAAATCTAGATTGCTGACCTAGCAATTTAATACAAAACTAGAATGTGCATCGATAATAGATAATATCGCCAAAGGAAATTGTGCCATGACTGTAACAGATGTACGCTTGTGGACTGTAGCCGAATACCGCCGCATGACCGAAACTGGCATTCTCAATCCCGATGAACGAGTCGAATTAATTGACGGGCAAATTATTTCAAGCAGTGCAAAAAATCCTCCCCACGCAGCAACTAATCTCTGTGCAGCCGACTATCTGAGAAATCTGCTGGCAGGACTTGCTTTAATTCGCATTCAAGACCCGATCGCTCTAAGTTATAATTCAGAACCAGAACCCGATATTGCTGTAGTGCAAATCGACCCTCGGCTGTACCAAGATTTTCATCCCGCACCAGACAATATTTTCTTATTAATAGAAATAGCTGATACGACTTTAGAAACAGACCGCCAGCGGAAAGCACCGGCTTATGCTAAGGCGGGAATTAGTGATTATTGGATACTTGATGTTAACACGCGGCAAGTCTATGTTTTTCGCGAACCGGGCGAGGCAAACTACCAACAAGAAACAGTATTTAATGAAGATGATGTTTTGTCAATGCCGGCCTTTCCAGAAATAGAAGTTCAGATTTCGCAACTGTTTCCTTAAGTCTGTGGGCGGCGGGTTTATCGATATCTTTAGCTACGGATCGATATTTCGGCTAAAACCATCCCCTTGTATGGTGCGTAGCTGCTACGGTATCTACGGGTATTGTGTATATTGATATCGCTCGAATTACCACAACGTTGTAGGGGCGGGTTCACAAACCATACATAACAATGACCGACAATTCATATAAACCCGCCCCCACCCCACCGTAAATCTAAACGTACATTTGGCTTGTTTGTTGGGTGGGGCGGGTTTTTGAAATTGTTTTTTTTGGGGCGATTATTGTTGGTGAACCCGCCCCTACAAATCTATCAATTACCCATTACCAATTACCAATTCTTCAGAATAATCCCGATCGCTACAAAAAACTTAGTATTAGGGCGTAGCGCGAGTTATACTCCTACTGGAAAGACTGTGACTGCCAAAAAATCTCGACATCAAAGTTTATGAGCAACACTTCCGGGCTTCGACCTGCAGCCGACAACCCCAAAACACAAAAACTCAGCCTCTCAACAAAATTAGCTTACGGTGCCGGCGACCTCGGCCCGGCAATTACCGCTAATGTTTTGGCATTTTACCTCCTAGTTTTCTTTACCAATGTTGCTGGTTTACCTGCCGGCTTAGCCAGTAATATTTTGGTAGTTGGCAAGATTTGGGATGCTATAAATGACCCGATTGTGGGGGTTTTGAGCGATCGCACTTCTCATCCTTGGGGCCGCCGATATCCTTGGATAATATATGGTGGCATTCCCTTCGGCATATTCTTCTTATTGCAGTGGATTGTACCTAGCACGGATCACACAGTGTTATTTTGGTACTATGTTGCAATCAGTATTTTGTTCAACACCGCCTACACGGCTGTCAATCTTCCCTACACTGCCCTGACTCCAGAACTTACTCAAGACTACAACGAACGCACTAGCCTTAATAGTTTTCGGTTTGCTTTCTCCATTGGCGGCAGCATCTTTTCATTAATCTTAGCTCTAATTATCTTTCGTGTATTTGAAAAAGACCCGAATCAACAATATTTAGTATTAGGTGCAATCTGTGCAGTTATCTCTGTCTTGCCTTTGTACTGGTGCGTTTTGGGAACTCGCAAGCACGTCGCAGCCCAACTATTAGAAAACGCCGAACTCGATAATTCTACATCCTTGCCACTGAAAGAACAGTTGCAGATTGCATTTAGCAATCGCCCTTTTTTGTACGTCATTGGAATTTATCTTTTTTCTTGGCTGGGAGTGCAGTTGACGGCTACTATTATTCCCTACTTTGTTGTTAACTGGATGCAACAGCCACAGTACGTTTTTAGCTTGGTGGCGATCGCCGTTCAAGGCACTGCATTAATCATGCTATTTGTTTGGAGTAAAGTCAGCGAGAGATACGGCAAAAAAGCCGTATATTTTATGGGCATGAGTTTGTGGATTATTGCCCAAGCTGGACTGTTTTTCCTGCAACCAGGACAAGTATTGCAAATGTACATATTAGCAGTCATGGCAGGTATCGGAGTTTCCACGGCTTATCTAATACCTTGGTCGATGATACCGGATGTGATCGAACTCGACGAACTGCAAACAGGAGAAAGACGCGAAGGGGTTTTCTATTCGTTTATGGTACTGCTGCAAAAAATCGGATTAGCAGGGGGTTTGTGGTTGGTAGGTCAAGCATTAGAAGGAGCTGGATTTCTATCTACAGTTCCGGGACAGCCTGCACCCGTACAGCCAGAGTCTGCACTGTTTGCGATTCGAGTTGCGATCGGGCCGCTCCCCACAATTGCTTTAATTGCTGGGATGATTCTCACATACTTTTATCCCATAACCCGCGAAGTTCATGCAGAAATATTGTTGAAGCTGCGAGAAAGAAAAGCACAAAATCAGTAAGCGCTAATAACCAATAGTTGGTAATTCGTAAAATCGAAAAATAACAACTACCGATAGCTAATCCGGGCGATATTAATAGCAATCCTCCCATCCTATGCAAACTATTTTTTTCTTGAACAATGTGTCATCTTCTTATGGCATCGGTTAATTTAAAAAAAACGTTGCGCGTTTCCTGAAAGGATTGCTATAGCTTGCTCGGAGGGCGAATAAAAGCGATAGTTTTAGTAATAGCCCCGGAACGCAGAAACCTAGTTTTTTTTACGAAAATACATAAATCGCGCCGCGCCATCCGCCCCAGTAGAAAAACCCCGAATGCTTGAGTTGTTCTAAATGTCGATCGAGCTTGAGAACACAAATTATTAAATTTTATGTCGCTCGCGCACTATCGAAATGAGTTTGCGATATAATTACCACGGTAAAATAAGTATATACACTTAATCATTCATCTAACTCCTCAAAAAGTTTATAATTAAAAGAAGAAACAGATTTTTTTCGGAAATTGATTCGATTAGTTGCCGTTCCCAAAAATCTGCCGAATGTGGCTAATTATATCTACAGGGGAAATGCAACACTTTTTAGCCGCTCAGTTAGCGCGTAAGTTAACAAGTGCTTTTGTCGTTGACTCCGAACCGAAAAATGGCATAGAGGACAAACCAATACCAGCGCAAGCGGCGGCTGAGGTGTTACGGTCAATTGTAAAAGTTTGGTAAAGTTATGGAACCCGCTGTCGCGAAGCTGAGCAACACCTGAAAAAGTTGGCTTCGTCGCCCGGAAACCCTAAATACAAGCACAACGCAGCCGAGCCAAATGCAGTCTGATCTAACTCTCCAGCAGTTGTAAAAGAACTTTTACCGCCGGCATAGCATAAGGATTTAGTGATTTTTGTATACTATGTGAAAGTAGTGAGAACTATTAGAAGGAAGTGGGATCGACCAACCAATAATTTCGTGTGATATCCTTAAGCCAATGCTCAAAGTATCAACCTGAAGGCTCGCAGAAGAAAGCTGATTTTACCCACAAAATATCAAAGAGGTCAACATGGAAAGAGAACAGGACGCTCATATCGTACCCATTAGCAACCAGAGCCGACAGGTGCAGCAATTTTCCGTTGACGAGGGAGAAGATTTAAGCGCGCAGCCTCAGAAAGGATTGAATGTAAAGCCGTTGTTGAGGACTGTTCAGCGAAAAGCCCTAATCATTATTGGGATTATAGGTCTAGTAGTCGGCGGAGTTGTTTATCAGATCAAGGGAGCCAAGAAAACATATCAAGGCGATTTTCGGATGCTAGTGGAACCCGTGACAACGGAGGCAAGAATTGCTGACCCCTCTGCCCTAGCCAATCGCAGCGAGGGGGGAGGAGTACCTAGTAGAGATTTTTTTAGTTTGGACTACGCAACTCAACTTCAAATTCTCCAGAGTCCTCAGATGCTGTCAGCTATTGTTAAACAAGTCCAAAAACGATATCCAAAATTCACTGAGAAAATGCTTCAAAAAGAATTAGTCGTTTTGCGGCTCGGAGAAGATCAGATGACGATGACTAAAATTTTGGAAGTTCGCTTCATGGGGAATGAGCCTGAATTTGTTGAGTTCGTTTTACAAGAAACTAAAAAGAAATATTTAAAGTACAGTCTTGATGAACGCAAGACTCGGATTGGTGAAGGTGTTAAATTTATTGAAGACCAGCTTCCGGGACTCAATAAGCGCGTAAACGACCTGAAATCGGAGTTACAGGTGATACAGCAGGAGCAACAGATTACCAATCCTCAAGAACAAGGCGCGCAATTAATCCAGCAAGTTCGTGCCGTAGAAACTTTAGAGTTAGAAACTCAAAGGCTACTGCAAGAACAGAAAACGCTGTACGCTAACTTGCAAAAACAATTAGATTTTACACCAAATGAAGCTATTGCTGCTTCAGCTTTAAGCGAAGAACCTCAATATAAAGAGTTGCTGACCAAGGTTAAGGAAGTAGAAGGTCAGATTGCTGTAGAAACAGCTCGTTTTAAATCTGCTAACCCTATAGTGGAAGCTTTAGAGCGCAAGCGGGCAAATTTAGTAGCTTTGCTCAACCAGCAAACTGATAGAATTTTGGGGCAAAATTTAGTCGGTACCCAAGCCAATTCTAAAGTTCAGAATTTTCAAAATTCTATTCGCATAGGCTTGATTAAACAATTGGTTGATACTGCTAACCAAGTTGAGGTCTTAGAAGCTCGCCGTCAGGCAATCAGCCAAACTAAAAACAATTTAAACAGGCAAGCAACAGAATTTCCCACCATAGCCCGCCGCTACAACGAACTGCAACAGCAATTAGAAGTAGCCGCCCGCACCCGCGATCAACTTCTAAGCCAGCGGGAAACTCTGCGCGTCCAAGCAGCTCAAAGCCAAGTACCTTGGGAAATAATTTCTGAACCACGGATACCGCTAGATGAGAAGGGCAACCTGATGCCAGTTCCATCGAAAGCTAAAAACAAATTAGTGATGGCAGTTGTTGGAGCGCTAGTTTTGGGTCTGGGAGCTGCTATCCTCATTGAAAAAATCCGCAATATTTTCTACTGTGCTGATGACGTGAAAGATGCGGTTGATGTGCCTTTATTGGGAGCAATTCCTCTGGACAAAAATGCTAGAAAATTGCCGCCTTCTATTGCTAATGCCTATGCTTATATTGAAGGAAAAGAGGGTAATAAGAAAATTGCTGCGGAATTTATAGAAGCTTTTGACTCTCTTTATACTAATATCCGCTTTCTTTCTTCAAATCGAACGATTAGCTCTGTGGCAATTGGTTCGGCTACAGTTGGCGAAGGCAAATCTACCGTTGCTTTAAACTTAGCTCACGTGGCAGCGCTGGCGGGTCAGCGAGTGCTGTTAGTAGACGCGAATTTGCATTCCCCCAGCCTGCACTTGCTGTTGGAAGTGCCTAATGTCAAGGGATTGAGCAACTTGCTAGACCATAAAAACGAACCCAATGAAATTATCCAACGATCGCATCTAGCAGATAATCTTTTTGTATTAACTGCTGGTATCCCGAATCCTGGTACTGCCAGACGGCTGGCATCATCTCAGATGCAGTATTTAATGGAAGAACTTCAGGCAAAATTTGACTTAGTTATCTACGATACGCCGCCGCTCGCTGACAGTAAAGATACGAATTTTTTAGCAGCGCGCACCGATGGCATACTGATGGTTGTAGCAATTCGCCAGGTTCCCTTTTCTGTAGTCAAAAAAGTTTTCAGTCAATTAGAAAATTTTGGCATACCATGCTTGGGCACAGTTGCGAATCATGCCCCTAAACGCAAGAAGTATCCAGCATCGAGAGCATCAGTTGTTGAAGATAAAAGTGAATATTTGAATTTGACACCAGCACCGTCTCGTATCCGCAAACTAGCTCCCAAAAAAGAGTGAAACCCAACAAAAAAGACCCCCAAAAAAAGGATACCAGCCCTCGACATGAGTCAATCGATTTTAGATTTTAGATTTTAGATTTTAGATTGACTTGCGCGAGATAAATGCTCTTTCTTGAGGATTTTTGATTTTCGATTTGGGATTGATTCCACGGATAAATCACGTGGCGGATACCACATTTGAAATTCGTGGTCATGGAACTCCCAAAATTTTAGATTCTTGTTCAATCTCCCAGATTCGTCTGTGGAGTAAATCGAAAATCAAAAATCCTTGGACTGAGCGCGACTTGAAGCTCGCGCTCGCCCAACCTCTTAGGCCCAAGTCTAAAATCTCAAATCTCAAATCTCAAATCTCAAATCTCAAATTGACTGAGTGCGGACTAATTTCCATCGGGGTTGGTAGGAAATGTAACGATAAAATTAGTCCAGCCATTGCTGCTTTCAACCTCAATTTTTCCCTGCAACTGTTCCACAAGTTTTTGAACCAAAGCTAAACCCAAACCTGTACCTCCTTGTTTCCAAGGATCTGCGTTGGGAACTCGATAAAATTTCTCAAAGATTCGAGGCAATTCCTCTATTGAGATGGACGATTGATTGCTGAGTGTAAATTGGATTTCTGAAGCCACAGCACTTGCTTGTCGCGAATTTGTCCTTTGTTCTCCTTGTTCCCCCTCTCCGTTTTTGCACTCAACTTTCAGAAAAATTTCGCCGCCATTGGCAGTATATTTGCAGGCATTGTTGAGGAGTTCGGCTAAAATTCGTCCCAAACTAGCGCGGTTGGAACTGATCGTGGGGAGGTGACGATCGCACTCTACTCGCAAATCCTGGTGGCGGTCGTGGGCCCGGGTGTAAAACGGGTCGATAATAGTAGGCAGCCAGAGTTCTAAGTTTACTGGTTCGAGGTCGATCGGACAAGTTGCAGCTTCGAGCCGCTGCAAATCTAGCAAAGCATTAATCAAGTCTGTTTCTCTAGTACATTCTGTTTCTAAAATTTCTAGATAAATCTGGCGTCGATCTAGCGTGGGAGAAATTCTCAACATATGAATAGCCATTTTTATATTAGCTAAAGGCGTCCGCAGTTCGTGAGAAACTGTGCTGAGAAATTCATCTTTAAGGACATTTAAATGCTGGAGTTCGTGAACTTTTTGCTGCAATTCTGCGGTGCGTTCTTGGACTTGGCGTTCGAGGTCGGTGTTGAGATTTTGGACTTGCTGATAGAGTTGGGCTTGCTGAATGGCGATCGCGATTTGAGTTGCCAGTTGCAGCAGCAAATCCACTTCCGAAGGCTGCCACTGACGGGATTGGGAACACTGATGAACACACATCATCCCCCACAAATTGCCGTCTTGCAAAATTGGTACAATCAAATAAGCTTTGATTTGCGCTTGGTGGAACCAGGCATATTTTTCGGCACTCAAACGGGCTTGGTCGATGTCGGGGACGGCATAAATTTCCTGTTCTATCACCGAAGCAGATTCTTGCCAAATATTATCGGGCAGGATTTCTCCTAAGATTGAAGGCCCATTTTCGGCAACTGATTCTGCCACTACAATGCCGTAATTGCTCGACTCTAAATGCAGGATGGCTACTCGGTCAGCTTGCAAAACTTGGCGGACTTCATCGACGCTGGCGTTGAGAATTTCTTCGAGGTTTAAGGATTGGTGAATCCGCAAGGAAATGTGAGTTAACAGCCGATCGCGCTGCAATTGTTCGTGGAGTTTTGCCGTCCGTTCCCGCACCTGCTGTTCCAGTTTGGCGTTGCGGCTTTGCAACAGTTCCACTTTTTCGGCTTGCAATTGATAAACCGACTGCTGCAACTGTTTGACAACTCGATACATTTCCGTGGGGTCGAGGACTCTGAGCAAGCTGGTCTGAGTAATAATGCCCAACAGTTCTCCGCGCCCCCCGCACACGACTAACCGCTGCACTTGTTGCTGCTGCATTTCTTTGTGCGCCGTCCATAGGGAATCGGAGGGTTGAAGAAATTGCAGGGGAGTTCTCATGATTTTTTGACCTGGGGTTTGCTTGAAATTTAGTTCAAGAAACTGTGCCTGCACAATGTCATATTCGGTAATAATTCCCAGGGGTTGGTGAAAGGAATAGTGAAAAATGGAGGTATAGTCATCTTTGGGTTTCTCCATTGTTAATTCTTTGTTTTTTGTAATCACTACGCAACTGACTTGATGCTCTGACATCAGTTCGGTTATGCTCAGCAGCGAGGCAGTGTGAGGCGCTGTAATTGGCGTAGTCATTAATTCTGCTACCCGCCGCAATTTAAGAATGTTTGAAGGCTGCAATACTTGGCGAATTCTTTCCCGTGTCAGCACTCCTACCAAGTGGCGAAATTGATTGACGATCGGCAAATAGCGAATCTTGTGCTGGCGAAATAAGGATAAGGCGGTAAACACGTCTTGGTCGTCGGATTCTGTGAGGGAGACCGACACCGGGGACATCACTTCGGAAATTGGTATTTTGTGCAGGGCTACTTTGTGCTGGCTGTCTATTGTGCCAGAAGCTATCAGCCTCACTAGGTCGGCGGGAGTTAATATGCCGATTAACAGTCCGCGGCTGGGGTTGTCGGATAAGTTGCCTGTGGTAATAGTCTGCTGGTTCTGGACGACGAACACGCAGCGGGCCCGCACCTTTTCCGGCGCGGATGTTTCGGTCATCGCCCCCCGGTCTGAGGGTACAGGTGTTTTGACTAGGGGACAACTGTTTTGCAACTGACTCATCAGCGCGATCGCCACTGCTAAGGAAGTTTCTGGCCCGGCAGTGAGGGGGTAGCGATCTATCGCTTGTTCTAAGGCTGAGGAGTAAAAGGGCGGGTGGTAGAACGGCATAGTGGATGGCAGGTTGTCAGAGGGCGGCTAACGATCGGGCAAAGCCTTGGGGAACGGCAGAAACAGTTCACAAAAAACCGGGCAATACTTGACATTACCGGATTTTTTGTGGCTCTTTTCGTACAGGTGAAACCCGTACAGGTGAAACTGCAAACACCTCTATACGGTTGCTGCACTCCTCAAAGGGTGAGTTTCCGTTTACTTTTCTAATCATATTTAGTGCTGCATTCACATCAGCATTAATCAGCGTTTCATTCCCCGACCGAAACAACCCACGTTTAACTCTCTTACCCTGGTAAGACTCTTGCTTACCGACAGGCTCTAAATCCAAAAAGCGGCACTTACTTGTATAAGATTCTTCTGTAACTGTTACCTTTATCCCCACTAACTCAGCTTTGTAAGTAATCATTTCTATGAGCTTGGCGTGAGGAATTGCTACAAACGTCTGATTCGTTTTTTTTCCTAATTGTAAATTTTGTTTCCACCCCACATTTTTCCCAATAACTAACTGCCCGATTTGAGCGTCCACCAACCGCTTGACTATCAAACTGCTGGTTTGATGAAGATAGTTTTCAACTCGCTTGTTTCGCTTAAAGATGATTTGCTGGATTTGAGGTGTGGTATATTTCCCTTTCTCAAGTTTTGACTGTAAAAAGGCTCGGCGCTTATTGAAACCTTGATTGATTGATTTGAGATGTTTTCCATCATAGAGAGTTGGAGTAAATGTTGGCTTATTTGATGCTAAAGCGACGAGGTTATCAATCCCTAAATCTCTACCTGCTATGAGTTGAGGGTTTAAATCCACCAACGTTACAGGCTTTTTATAAACAACCTCAACAACGTAGGTCGCTGTGGCAGGAACTATCCTTACCTCTATGACATCTTGGGCTTTTGTAGCAATTATTATGTCACTTTGAGATAAATGAAGTAGCCCATTATTTTTATTTTTTTCCCTTTGTTCTATCGATTGGTTATCATAAATTAACAAGTTACGTCCACAGGTTTTATGTTTGTATTTGGGAATTCGGGGGGGGGATGAAAATTGATGGATATCTCGGTAATAAGCCTTGATTGACTTTTTCCAGTCCTCCCAGTCGTGAATAAGTTGTTTGAGAACTTGAGTGCTAATTTTAGCAGGTAAGGATTTATAGTCGGCTGTGGGTTTTAGGATGGCATATAACTGTTTTAGACTCTTGGCAGCGCCAACTTTTGACCCAGAGTTAAAAAAGTGTTGCCTCATGTAATAGTTACCATGATTGTAGAGATTTTTGGACAGGAAAGATAAGTCATCAAACTGTTTAAAAAACTGATGCTGCCGATCTATGTAATGCCTTTCAACGACAATCATAATTTTTTTGGGGGATAAACGAAAAGTTTTTTGTTGCTTTGTTAAGCACTGTACAATAAAGTCTAGGGATTATCCGATATAGTGTAACACCTCGCCTGTGCTTGCGACTTAAATAATAGACTTTCTAATTGATTATTTCCATTAATCTGAGCTTCAGATTAATGGAAATAATCCGCAATCTCATTCATCTCAAATACGCAGGGCGGTTTTTACGGCCTGCTTTTCCCCTGAGACTCCCCTATAATCAAAATAACCCGAATGTAAAGTTTTACTACAAGATTTATCCATAATGACAACTTTAAGCTTAGAGCAAATTGCAGCCAAGTTAGAAAGCCAAAATTCCGCCGATCGCATGGTGGCTTTGGCCAACTTGCGGAATGTGCCTGCCGCAGAGGCGGTGCCTTTGATTAAAAAGGTGTTGAACGACGAAAGTTTGCAAGTACGATCGATGGCTGTGTTTGCTCTTGGGGTCAAACCGACAGCAGAGTGCTATCCTATTCTAGTCAAATTGCTAGAAACAGACCCGGATTACGGCATTCGCGCTGACGCTGCGGGTGCTTTGGGCTATCTCGAAGATATCAGAGCTTTTGATGCTTTGGTGCGCGCTTTTTACGAAGATACTCAATGGCTGGTGCGCTTCAGCGCTGCTGTTTCTCTGGGGAATCTCAAAGATCCCCGGGCTCGCGATGTGCTGCTGAAAGCTCTCGACAGCGATCAAGTGGTGATCCAGCAGGCGGCAATTTCGGCTTTGGGGGAAATTAAAGATATTGGGGCGATCGATCGCATCCTCAATTTTGCTCAGTCGGAAGATTGGCTGATCCGCCAGAGGCTGGCTGAAGCTTTGGGCAATTTGCCGAGTATTAAGAGCGTTTCGGCTTTGAAATACTTAGAAAAAGATAGTAATTCTCAAGTATCTGAGGCGGCAACAATTTCTCTCGATCGCCTGTCAAAAGCAGAAGTGTAAAAATTTGTAGAGGCGGGTTCACTAAAATCTGTAATTTAAGTAGTAAAATCAGAGCAACCCGCCCCGGCTGCGATGTTTGAAAAAATTATTGTTTTGAGAGAGGGAGTTAAATGCCCTACAGTCAATTTAGCATAGAACAAATTAAGGCAACTTTCGGCATCGCCTTTTCGAGCAAGATGGGCTTGTTTGCTGACATTCCCGAAATAGAACCAAGCAGTTTTTTGCAAGAAACTTTGCAATTCAATCTGCCTTTAGCACTAGAAATTAATTCCGAGAAAGCTCGCTCCGAGCTAATTGTCGCGCCAATATTAGTTGAGATTAAAAAACTGCTGCCGCAACGGATGAGTTTATTTTCAGGTCGAGAATTCAATGTAGACGCTGCTAGGGGTTTGAGCGGTTATTGCGATTTTCTAATTAGCCGATCGCCGGAACAGCTAGTCATTGAATCCCCAGTTATCGCCTTGGTTGAAGCCAAAAATGACAACATCCAATCCGGCTTAGGACAGTGCATGGCAGAAACGATCGCAGCACAAATATTTAACCAGCGGCAAGAAAATGACATTCAGACAATTTATGGAGTGATCACAACTGGGAGTATTTGGAAATTTTTCAAACTAGAAGGAATTGCGATCGAGATTGACACAAGCGAATATTTTATTAATAATGTTGGTAAAATTCTCGGTATCTTGATAAATTTTATAGAGTCTTGAGTGAAACCAGAATGTATTATATAAGCTGCGACGGCAAATCGCAAGTTAAAATAGTTCTTGATATCCTTTAACCAAAGCCAGCCATGAATCAAGCGCCCAATCCCTTTAACTCAAATCCCTCCAATCCGCTAGACCCCTTGGAGCAAGAAGTTGACGAGCAAGGTGAAGCATTGCCGAAACAGTACCACCCGGCAACTAAAAAAACTCTGCAAAAAGTCTTTATCATCCTGGTAGTTGTCGGGGCAATTATTGGGGGAATTCTATCTATAGGGGTGATTTCGCTGATGCAGAAAGCCGGACTCACTGATGTGCCGGCAAGGGTACAGAATCCCAAGTAATCAACTCCGAAGAATCTGTCGATGCTGAATGCACTGATTTTCTGGGATTAAGCTTGAGAAATTATAATGTTTTGTATGGATGTTTTCTAAATAATTGATGCTTAAAAATTCTACGGCTGCGCCCGATCGCATTTCACAGCGACAGATTTCGGAAAAACTTGTCTCCGCAGGCTTTCACGCTCTTTCTGACCCCCTGCGGATTCAGATTCTGGAGTTGCTGCGAGAACAGGAGTTGTGCGTTTGCGAATTGTGCGATCGGCTTTCTGTCCCTCAGCCTAAACTCTCTTTTCACCTCAAAGCCTTGAAGGATGCAGCTTTAGTCCGCAGCCGCCAAGAAGGCCGCTGGATTTACTACAGCCTCAATTTAGCTCAGTTTGTCGCCCTCGAACAGTACCTCGCCGAATACCGCCGCTTCAGCCAGATCCTGCCGGCACGCCCCTGTTCTGACGCAGATTAACCCATCAACATTTCTTAATGTGTTGATTGCCTGTTTGTCTTCCCTCATACTTGACATATCAAATTTTATTGATATGATTCCAGTGTACCCCTTAGTTATGGCATTGGGTGAGGTCAATGAACCGAGCAGAAAAGGCCAAGGTTTCCGCACTAAGTATAATTGCTTTGACCATAGGTGCGATCGGGCTTCTCAGCTCCTGCGGACAAGTCCAGTCGCCAGAATCGCAAAGCATTAAAATAGACGGTTCCAGCACCGTGTATCCAATTACGGATGCGATCGCCAAAGAATATCAAAATACCAATCCCAAAAAAGCATCAATTACTGTTGAATTCTCCGGTACAGGTGGAGGATTTAGAAAGTTTTGTGCTGGCGAAACAGACATCAGCAACGCCTCGCGCCCCATCAGCGCAGGGGAAATGGAAGCCTGCAACAAAGCAGGCATCCGCTACTACGAATTACCAGTCGCCTTTGACGCGCTCACAGTAGTAGTCAATCCCAACAATAGCTGGGCAAAAGACATCACAGTAGCCGAACTAAAAAAACTTTGGGAACCCGCCGCCCAAGGAAAAATTACCCGCTGGAATCAGATTCGACCTAATTGGCCAAATCAACCTATAACCCTTTACGGTGCAGGCAAAGATTCCGGTACATTTGACTACTTCACAGAAGCAACAGTAGGTACTGCGAAATCCAGCCGTACCGACTATACAGCTAGTGAAGATGATAATGTTTTAGCCCAAGGAGTTATCAAAGATCCAAATGCCTTGGGTTACTTTGGATTAAGCTATTACGAAACCAATCAAAATCAATTAAAAGCATTAGGAATAGACAATGGTAAAGGGCCAGTTCTACCCAGCATACAAACTGTAGAAAACGCTCAATATCAACCCCTCGGTAGACCTCTTTTTATCTATGTCAGTTACACCGCTGTCCAAAATAAACCAGAGGTGGGCGAGTTTGTGCAATTCTACATGAAAAAAGCACCAAGTTTAGTCCAGTCGGTCGGTTACATTCCCCTACCAAGCGAAGGCTATCAACTGATTTACAAGAATTTCTACAATGGCAAAGTTGGGACTTTCTTCGAGGGTCAAGCTAGGTTTGACTTAACCATTGGAGAGTTATTACGAAAAGAGGCAAAATTTTAATCTTTTCTCATAAAGTTTCACTTACCAGTTAACTAAATGAACCATCCTCAAGCAACTAACTCACCTGTCCAAGCAGGAAGCAAGCTCAGTTTTTTTGAAAGATACCTCACCCTTTGGGTATTTCTTTGCATTTTAGCCGGTATTATTCTCGGTAGATTATTCCCTAGCGTCGCCGTCACCCTTGATGCTCTGAGCTTTTACCAGGTGTCAATTCCTATTGCCATTTGTCTATTTTTTATGATGTATCCCATCATGGTAAAAATAGACTTTACCCAGGCGGCTAATGCAGCGCGAACGCCCAAACCAGTGATTTTAACATTAGTCGTCAACTGGGTTATCAAACCATTTACAATGGTAGCATTTTCTCAGTTTTTCTTAGGTTGGCTATTTCGCCCCCTCATTACCGGCACCGAAATAATTCGTGGCAGTGAAGTCTCCATCGCTAGTTCCTACATTGCAGGTACAATATTATTAGGAATTGCCCCCTGTACTGCGATGGTTTTAATGTGGGGATATCTGTCCTACGGCAATCAAGGACATACCCTCGTTATGGTTGCCATTAATTCCCTAGCAATGCTGTTTTTATATGCACCATTAGGCAGATGGCTGTTAGCAGCAAATGATTTAGTTGTTCCTTGGCAGACAATAGTATTGTCTGTATTCATTTATGTCGGTTTGCCCTTAGCGGCCGGAATGTATAGCCGTTTCTGGATTTTCAAACATAAAGGGCGAGAATGGTTTGAACGAGAGTTCATGCAATATCTGAGTCCAGTTGCTACGGCGGCCCTTTTGATTACGCTAATTCTTTTGTTTGCCTTCAAAGGAGAGTTGATTGTTAACAATCCTCTGCACATTCTTTT
The DNA here is from genome assembly GCF_036700545.1 of Microcoleus sp. SVA1B4. Taxonomy (NCBI): domain Bacteria; kingdom Bacillati; phylum Cyanobacteriota; class Cyanophyceae; order Oscillatoriales; family Microcoleaceae; genus Microcoleus; species Microcoleus sp. SVA1B4. The sequence continues at coordinate 29,316 of NZ_JAUBPB010000039.1, read as the reverse complement.
AATTGCTGTGCCTCTGTTTATCCAGACAAACTTCATTTTCCTGATTTCTTATGTAGCAGCTTTAAAACTCAACCTGTGCTACGAAGATTCAGCACCGGCCGCCCTGATTGGGGCCAGCAATCATTTTGAGGTAGCGATTGCTACGGCTGTGATGCTTTTTGGCTTAAACTCAGGTGCAGCCTTGGCTACAGTTGTCGGTGTTTTAATTGAGGTTCCAGTGATGTTAATGTTAGTAGAAATCTGCAAGCGAACAGCATTTTGGTTCCCCAGAAAACCAGAAACTGCCTCGCTGCGAGACCCTCGTTGTCTTCCCAATTCCAATTGCTAGAATCTCATGAACGAATTCACTCATAAACCCAGAATTCTTTTTTTATATGGCTCTTTAAGAGAGCGTTCTTACAGCCGCTTGTTGGCGGAAGAATCTGCTCGAATTATTGAGGGTTTCGGTGCCGAACTTAGGTTTTTTAATCCTCTAGAATTGCCGATTTATGGTAGCGTTCCCGATACGCATCCGAAGGTTCAAGAGTTGCGGGAATTGAGCCTGTGGTCGGAGGGTCAAGTGTGGTCTAGTCCAGAAATGCACGGTAATATTACTGGCATTATGAAAAATCAAATTGACTGGATTCCTTTAAATATTGGGGCTGTCAGACCAACTCAAGGTCGAACTTTGGCGGTGATGCAAGTCAGCGGTGGTTCGCAGTCTTTTAATGCTGTCAATACTTTGAGAATTTTGGGCCGCTGGATGCGGATGTTTACGATTCCGAATCAGTCTTCGGTTGCTAAGGCTTATCAGGAATTTAATGAAGATGGGACGATGAAGGATTCGCCTTATCGCGATCGCGCGATCGACGTAATGGAGGAACTGTACAAGTTTACCTTGCTGTTGCGGGAGCAAACCGAATATTTGACCGATCGCTACAGCGAACGCAAGGAACAAGCAGCTAAAGAGGCGATCGCCCTAGCAAATCGCGCCCTTGAAACATCTAACTAACAACTAACAACTCACAACTAACAACCAACAAAAACCATGAAAAAAGTAATGTTTGTGTGCAAAAGAAACTCCTGCAGATCGCAAATGGCAGAAGGATTTGCTAAAACCATCGGCGCCGGCAAGATTGGAGTCACCAGTTCCGGGTTAGAATCAAGCAGAGTTCATCCGACAGCAATTCAAGTCATGTCAGAAATCGGCATTGACATCACCGATCAAACATCCAACCCATTAAACGAATTCAATGCAGAAGACTACGATGCAGTAATTTCTCTCTGTGGCTGCGGCGTGAATTTACCCGAAGCGTGGGTATTGCGAGAAGTGTTTGAAGATTGGCAACTCGACGATCCCGACGGACAACCCATCGAAACTTTTCACCGCGTTCGAGATGAAATTAAAGCACGAGTTGAGAAATTAGTGGACTCTCTAAAGTAAGATGACTGTCAAAATGAGAATTCTTGCCTTGTCGGTTTTAACTCAGCTCTTGCAGTATTGTCAATAAGCCTTTTCTGAACAGGCTTTTCGGCCTGTTCCACAACAACAAAATTCCTCTTTTGTGGAACAGGCATCTTGCCTGTTATTGAGAATGGTGTAAGATGTCAGCTTTAACTGAGTTGCAGTATTGTCAATAAGGCTTTTATGAACAGGCTTTTCGGCCTGTTCCACAAGAAAATTAATCTCCTGTGGAACAGGCCGAAAAGCCTGTTTCTAAGAATGGTGCAAGATGTGAGTTTCAATTAACTTTGTAGCGACAGTTAAAATTTGTCGCTTTCGCATCCAAAGAATTAGTGCTAAATTATGAGAGGCGTTCCGCCGGAACGCCTCTAAATCCGTTGCGAGCAGAGACTAAAAAGTTTAGCACATGATTCAGACCGCAGTCACGCCTTTCAAAAACAAACTTCACTCAGCTTTAACTAAAAAGCAGATTACAGTTTTACAAATTAATCTCGGCAAACGCTGCAACCTCGCTTGCACTCACTGCCACGTAGAAGCTAGCCCGACACGAACAGAAGAACTTTCCCCGGAAATTTGCGACCAATTAATTGAAATCATTCGCCGCTTTCCTCAAATTCAAACTGTTGACCTCACCGGCGGTGCTCCCGAAATGCTTTACGGTTTTAAACCGCTAGCGGAAGCTGCCAGGGCTGCAGGTAAAGAGGTAATTGTTCGTTCTAATTTGACTATTTACTTTGAAAAAGGTTTTGAAGATATTCCTGAATATTGCGCCCAGAACCAACTCAGAATTGTGGCGTCGCTTCCCTGCTACCAAGCTGACAATGTGGACAAAATGCGTGGCAACGGTGTTTTTGACAGTTCGATTCGGGCGCTGCAAAAGCTAAATCAGTTGGGATACGGAAAAAAGCCAAATTTAATTCTGGATTTGGTGTACAATCCACAAGTGCCGGCAACAGACAAGTTTTCGCTAACACCGGAACAAGGCAAGTTAGAGGAAGATTACAAGGTTTATTTAGCCGAAGATTTTGGGATTTGTTTTAATCAATTGTTCGCGATTACTAATTTGCCGGTGGGACGGACTAAGTTTCATTTGGAACATAAGAAACTTCACAAGCCTTATCTGGGGTTTTTGGAGGATAATTTTAATCCCGGTACTCTGGAACATTTAATGTGCCGTAACGAATTGTCGATCGACTATTTGGGCAATGTCTACGACTGCGATTTTAACCAAATGGAAAATCTGCCGGCGAAAACTGGCAGTGGGGAAAAGATAAATACTGCTAAATTGCTTGCATCTGGCAGTTTAGATGTGATTCAAGATGTGCAAACGGCTGCTTATTGTTACGGCTGTACGGCGGGTAGCGGTTCTAGCTGTGGCGGTACTTTGATTTAATTTAAGGGAAAAGTTGCGCTTTATTACAAAGTTTTTTAGCGCTAAAGCGCAACTATAGACCTTACGGTGTATGCAATGAATGAGTGGAGAGTTTAGGTAATGAATGATTCGCGATCGCCCGATGAAAATCCGCCGCCATCAAATAGGTGGAAACTGATTTTAGGGATTGGTTTAGCTGTGGCTTTAATTGCAGCGACTAGGTTTTTTAACTTTCAAGGAATTCTGAAAAATGCCTTGGAGTCGATCGCGAGTCTCGGCCCGTGGGGCCCGGCAGCTTTTATTCTCATTTACATTGTCGCAACCGTTCTATTTATCCCCGGTTCTTTGCTGACTCTAGGTTCGGGCGTTTTGTTTGGAGTCGTTGGCGGTTCGGTTTGTGTTTCCATCGGCTCAGTTTTAGGCGCAACTTGCGCTTTTTTGGTAGGGCGGTATTTAACTCGCGACTGGGTTTCCAAACAGATAGAGGGCAATCAACAATTTAAGGCGATCGACTCCGCAGTTGCTTCTGAAGGATGGAAAATTGTGCTGCTGACGCGACTTTCTCCCATTTTTCCGTTTAATTTGCTTAACTATGCTTTTGGAGTCACGCAGGTATCTCTAAAAGATTATTTTTTGGCATCTTGGATCGGCATGATTCCCGGAACAGTCATGTATGTTTATATCGGTTCCCTGGCTGGGAGTTTGGCTGCACTTGGATCTAGCGGGCGATCGCGCACTGCTGCTGAGTGGACTCTTTACGGCATTGGTTTGGTAGCAACGATCGCCCTCACCGTTTATGCAACCCGCTTGGCTAAAAAAGCTTTAGACGAAAAAATTTCCCCTTGAAACCAAAGCACAAATCAGTAAAATTGTCAAGAGAGTTTTGCTCATACATTATAATACATTAGAAATCTAAAAAACTCCGTATTTTCTCTGTGTTATTTACAATTATTTTGTTATACAAACGAGATAGATATTAAAGATATCGTAAAGCACAAACCTCAAATAGGTAAATCGAACGTCGAAATATAAAATTGATGCCAAAATAGAAGGCGAGTGCCCAACCATAAGAAAAATTGTTTGCAATCCCGAATGTAAGTCTTACCATTTTAGATTTTAGATTTTAGATTTTAGATTGGGAATGACTGATGACCACCAGGGTTGGCAGCACCGGTCTACAGTTGCATTATTTTCTGAAACTGGTTTCACGACTTGGCTGATATTAATTCTGCCGAATGACCAATACAGTTTGATGAATTTGATTCGGAGAGAACATTTGATGATGCAAAACCCAGCAAATCAAGCCGGATCTGTGTCTGCGCCGCCGCCACACCAAACAAAAAAGCTGCGCCAAATCTGGGACAACATCAGCAATTCTGCTCAATCGCAGTGGCAGCAAGCGCACAGTCTTTGGCAACACAGACGGCAGCGCCGCCATTTGCTGACCCTGCTAATTCTGGGTACCACCGCTTTAACCATTAGCACAACAGCTTGCATCAGCTATTTTTTTGTACGCGGACTAATTCTCGACAATTTAAAGCAAATAGCACTATTAAAACTAGAAAAAGGCACCGATGAAATCGACCGCTGGCTAAGCAGCCGCAAAGCAGAAATAGAAACCATTGCTTACGATCCTACGGTTGGCACTCTCAATTGGCAATTAGTCGAACCCCGGTTGCAAGGAGAAATATACCGGTTAAAAGAGTATTTCATCCTGTCATTAATTCAACCCGACGGCTCATTTATCAATACTCTAGGCAACCGCGCGAACAGCAAAGACCGCCAACACTTTCAAAAAGCAATGGCCGGACAGCTCAACGTTTCCGACCCGCTGATCGGCCGCAGTACAAAAGTTTCTACGATTATTATTTCAGCTCCTATTTGGGCCTTACCTCCCGCTCCCAATCAAGTAATTGGAGTCCTATCGGGCAGCATTAAATTAGACCGAGTAACATCTGTCGCTAACAGCTTACTGTACGGTTCCGAAAGTTATGCTTTTGCGCTCAATTCACAAGGAGTGCCAATTGTTCATCCCAACAATAACTTAATCGGAAATATCGACCAGGAGGCCCCAAGCTTTTTACAGTCAAAAGACCCCGCTCTCTCCACAATTGCGCGGCAGATGATCGACCGCCAGACGAACATCGAACTGGTAAAAATAGATAACAAATGGGTGTATGTAGCCTATGCTCCCCTCAAGGAAGTTAACTGGTCGATGGCTTTAGTAATTCCCCGCGAAAATATTGAATCCCAACTGCAAGCATTAAATTTGCTGACATCCGTAGTCGCCGGACTGCTCATCCCGGCAATGCTAGCAGCCATTTGGCTAATTTACTCCTCCGAAAACAATCGCGCTCAAGCGGAGCGAGAAGCCATGCTCAACCGGATTGCTGGACGTATTCGCGCTTCTCTTGAATTAGACAAGATTGTGCAAAGTACAGTCGAAGAAATAGTAAGTTTGCTGCACCTAGAACGGGCGGCTTTTGGTTGGTACAAACCGCAAGAAAAAACGTTACAAATCCTGTGGGAATATTGCCCATCTGATTCTCCGACACAAGCCCTAAAGTTTGAGTCTTACTTTATCGAAAATGTGTTAGTACGGAGTGGTCAAGGCGAACCAATTATTCTTTCGAGCGACACTTGGGCGGAGGGTGTAACTCAACCGCCGGAACTTAAAGCTAATAGCTATTTAGCCGTACCTGTCCAGACTCAGAACCAGCCGCAGGGTTATTTAATTTGCAGCCACGCTACTCATTGGCTTTGGAGTCGGGAGGAAATTCAACTGTTAAAAGCTGTAGCAGACCAATTGGCGATCGCAATTACTCAAGCTCACCTTTACAGTCAAACCCAAGACCAAGTAAAACTGCTTAATAGTGCCTTAAATGAACTGAAAAAAACTCAAACTCATTTAGTGCAGAGCGAAAAGATGTCATCCCTAGGTCAAATGGTGGCTGGAATAGCGCACGAAATCAACAACCCCGTTAACTTTATTTCGGCTAATTTGCCTCACACCAGCAAATATACTAAAGATTTATTAGAGTTGGTGAGTTTATACAAAGAAGCATTCCCAGAGGTTCCCCAGGAAATCGCAGAATTTAGCGAAGAAATCGAGTTAGAATTTATCGAGGAGGATTTGCCGCATATATTGAATTCTATGAAAATAGGAAGCGAACGCATTCGCAGCATAGTTCTTTCTTTGCGGAACTTTTCTCGCCTGGATGAATCTGACAAAAAGCTAGCGGATATTCACGAAGGTATAGAAAATACCTTGCTGCTGCTCTCCAACCGCATTAAAAATAGAATTTATATAGTCAAGAAATACGGAAAAGTGCCTTCAGTCGAGTGCTATCCGTCTCAGCTCAATCAGGTGTTTATGAACTTGCTGAGTAATGCGATCGATGCCTTGAACGAGCTCGATCGCCTGGATAAAATTATTACTATTTCCACGGGCGTAGTTCGCGAACATGGCGGTAAATTTCTGAAAGTGGCGATCGCCGACAACGGCCCCGGCATTCCCGACAGCGTTAAAGACCAAATTTTTAACCCATTTTTTACTACTAAAGATGTGGGTAAAGGCACGGGTTTGGGGTTAGCAATTAGCTACAAAATTGTAGTAGATGGACATGGTGGTAGCATCACAATTGCTAAACCTCCGGGGGGAGGAACGGAATTTTTGGTTAAAATTCCTATTAGTAACGGAAAGTAAAACGATTTTAGATTTTAGATTTTAGATTTTAGATTTTAGATTTGGGAAGGACTGATAAAATAAGAGTTTATAGCTTGTCTACAGTTGCCTTGTTTAAACTCGTACAAGTAGGAAGTGGGAAAGGAAGCCCGCAGATTTTGTAACGTTTTAACGGAGGTAAGGGATAGAAGGAAGAGGGAAGAGGGGGCTAAACAGTTTTAATAAATGCTAAATTTACGGCGGTTGGCTAAAATTAGAAGAGTTTTTGTTAAAGGTGTTTTATGGCTGTTGGCAAGGATACAATTTTCGAGCGCTTTTTGTCGCCCCTGATGCGACTGGCGATCGACGAAGAAGCGCTGAAACGACTCTACGAAGGTATCGACTGGGAAACAGCGGGCGATCGCTACCGACAACCCGACTTAGTTTATCCCGAATATTACAGCAGCCAAAACTTTCACGGCATTAAACGCGGCTATCTCAACCCCAGTGCCGCCGTTTCCTACGATCCCATCACGCAATATGTTTTGCCTCCCCACGAAACAGTCGTCAGGCAAGGCTTAATTGACGCTGTGCGGGTGAAACCGCGCCGAATCATCGATTTGGGATGCGGCACCGGTTCGACAACGCTCATGCTCAAGCAGGCTTTTCCCGAAGCGGAAGTAGTCGGGCTGGATTTGTCGCCTTATATGCTGGTAGTTGCCGACATGAAAGCGCAAAAAGCCGGCTTAAATATCCAGTGGTTGCACGGAAATGCCGAAAGGGTTGCTTTTGGCGATGCTAGCTTCGATTTAGTCGCAGCTTCCTTGCTGTTTCACGAGACGCCACCTGCTGTATCGCGGGCAATTTTGCGAGAAAGCTTCCGACTGCTCAAGGTTGGGGGACAAGTGGCAATTTTGGACGGAAACCAAAAAACTTTGCAGCAAACAGAGTGGCTGACTGATATCTTTGAAGAGCCTTATATTAAGTCTTACGCGGCTGGCAGCCTCGATGCTTGGGTGGGGGCTGCAGGATTCGCCGCGGTGCAAACTCACGAACACTGGTGGGTGAATCAGGTGACGCAGGGCGTGAAACCTTTGCCGGGGGAAGATTTGGAACAGGCCAAGGTGGCGAGGGGGTGGAATTGGGGCGATCGAACTCCTGATTTTGATGGCGATTTACCGGGCATTCCAGCTCCGGCTTGATTTATTGTTGAGGTGTATTTTTCGCCCTTTGGGGGCGGGTTTCATAGATGGTTAGTTTTAGGTTGAGATGGTTGGTAAAACCCGCCCCTACTAACTTGCTAATGACTGATGATTAATGACTAATGACTAATGACTAATGACTAATGACTAATGACTCTAAAAGCAGTTTTATTTGATTTTAATGGCGTGATTGTTAATGACGAGCCAATTCACGAGAAAATCATCGATCAATTGATGCTCGATGAAAATCTCCAGCTCAAACGTGGGGAGTTTCGAGAAGTTTGTTTGGGAAGGAGCGATCGCGCTTGCATTACCGAACTACTCAAGCGCCGGGGACGATATCTAACAGAAACATATCTCGATCGACTGCTGCAGCGCAAGGCCGAAGCTTACAAAGCTCAAATAGATACTTTGGAGAAACTGCCGATTTATCCCGGTTTGGCAGAATTTATTGATAAAATTCGGCCCGCCGGACTGAAAATGGCCGTAGTTAGCGGGGCAATGCGATCGGATATAGAATTGGTGTTAGATCGGGCCGGTTTGGCTGCAAACTTTGAGTTAATTGTTGCAGGCGACGACTTGACGGCGAGCAAACCAGCACCCGACGGCTATCTATTGGCTGTGGAACTTCTCAACCAGAAATATCCCGACTTTAACCTGCAACCGATCGAGTGTTTGGCGCTAGAAGATACTTTTGCTGGGATTGAAGCGGCGAAAAAAGCGGGGATTCAGGTTGCGGGTGTGACTCACACTTACCCGTTTCACATGATCCAGCGCCAAGCTAATTGGACGGTGGACTATTTTGCTGATTTAGAGTTGGATAGAGTGGCGGCATTTTGCTCGATCGCCCCCACTGAGCCGGCTGCGGAAAACACTTGACCTTTTTAGCAGTTACGTGCTAGTGTAAGTGACGGTCTGCGAACGTGAGAGCAAGCAAGACCTGTCAGCCTTTTAGATTCGGCAATCTCGCATCTAAAATGCTAAATTAAAACTCAATCAGGGGAATTAGCTCAGTTGGTAGAGCGCTGCGATCGCACCGCAGAGGCCAGCGGTTCGAGTCCGCTATTCTCCATAAATTAGGGGCATTTCTACAGGTGACGATCGTACTTAAAGCGAAGTGCGATCGTCACCTGCTTTGATACTCGCCTATGCAAGTGCGATCGACCCGGTTGCGGCCTAACTGGTAGCATCAATAAGATAATTTATGTAAAGAAACCGGGTTTCTAATGTCACACTAATTCCTGAAAAGACGTATTTGGGCGTCTAAACCAGGTTTGCCAAAAAAATCCGCTACGCCCGCGATCCCAACCCTGATGTCATCAGTCAATCTAAAATCTAAAATCTAAAATCTAAAATGGTATCAGCCCGGTTTCTGCCGCAGTTGCCCTCAATCCCCACAAAACATTCATTTTGTCAAAAACAATAAGTTTTGTAGCTAAAAATACAACAGTCTGCTGACGCGAGTCTTAATATCAAGTCGCTATGTGTTATTATTCTCAATCATCAGACTCATCTGTTCAAGAGTAACAAGAAAAAATGACAAAGCGATTCGATCGGCGGAAATTCCTTTTATACGGTTCTGCTACCCTAACATCAAGTTTATTTCTAAAAGCTTGTAGAACTCCAACTCCAACAGCAACTCCAGCCGCTTCTCCCACATCAACAGGAACTACACCAGCAGCAGCCGGGGGCGGAAACACGATCAAAGTAGGAATTTTGCATTCCTTGAGCGGCACGATGTCCATCAGCGAAAAAAGCGTTGTCGATGCCGAACAATTAGCGATCGAAGAAATCAATAAAGCTGGTGGCGTTCTCGGAAAACAAATCGAAGCAGTAATAGAAGACGGCAACTCAGACTGGCCGACTTTTGCCGAAAAAGCCAAAAAATTGATCGACCAAGATAAAGTTGTCACCGTCTTCGGATGCTGGACATCCGCTAGCCGCAAAGCAGTATTGCCAGTATTTGAAGAAAAAAATCATATGCTCTGGTATCCCGTACAATACGAGGGCCAAGAGTGTTCCAAAAATATCTTTTATACTGGGGCAGCCCCGAACCAACAAATCGAACCCGCAGTGGACTGGCTGCTAGAAAATAAAGGCAAAAAATTCTTCTTAGTCGGGTCTGACTACGTTTTTCCCCGCACTGCCAATACAATTATCAAGGCCCAGCTAGCAGCCAAAGGTGGCGAATTAGTTGGGGAAGATTACATTCCTTTGGGTGGGACAGAAGTCACGCCAATTATTAGTAAAATTAAGGCAGCTTTGCCAGACGGCGGCGTCATTTTTAATTCCCTCAACGGCGACAGCAACGTAGCATTTTTCAAACAGTTGCAGGGTGCAGGTTTGGGCCCGGACAAATATCCGTCAATGTCAGTCAGTATTGCAGAAGAAGAAGTAAAGGCGATCGGCGTAGAATATCTTAAAGGCCATTACGCCGCCTGGAATTACTTCATGACTGTGGAATCTCCTGCCAATACAAAATTTGTGGAAGCTTTCAAGGCAAAATACGGCAAAGATAGAGTCACTAATGACCCGATGGAAGCAGCTTACATCATGGTTTACCTGTGGAAGCAAGCTGTCGAGAAAGCAGGGACAGCCGACGATTTGGAAAAAGTACGGGCAGCGGCTTTGGGTCAAACCTTTGACGCGCCGGGGGGCACAGTAACGATGGATGTTAACCATCACCTTTCTAAATTTGTGCGGTTGGGCGAAGTTAGAGACGACGGTTTATTTAACATCGCTTTTGCTACACCCGAAGCAGTGAAGCCGGTGCCTTGGAATCAATTTGTTGCTGAAACACAAGGCTTTGCTTGCGATTGGTCAGACCCCGCAAAAGGTGGCAAATTCAAAGTTTGATAAGTAGGTAATACCAATTTCAATACGCTTGGGTTAAGCCCGATCCCCCCTAGCCCCCCTTAAGAAGGGGGGGACAAGAGTGTTCTTGCGTCACCCCCTACTCCCCTTAATAAGGGGGAACTGGACTCTTCAAAGTCAACCCCTACTCCCCTTATTAAGGGGGATTTAGGGGGATCGAGACTCGGCTACAAGCGAAATATACAGAGGGTTTTAGTTCTAACTTGACACCAATGGGGTAAAATCCGCCCCTAATTATCCGCGAACAAAGTTAACCGACTTGATGCAGGAGTAACAAAATTGGCGATATTAGATGGTTTATTTAACGGCCTTAGCATCGGCGCTGTTTTACTAATTGCAGCCCTGGGACTAGCGATTATTTTCGGGCTGATGGGCGTAATTAATATGGCTCATGGCGAGTTGATGATGCTGGGGGCTTATACAACTTTCGTAGTGCAAAATGTCTTCAAAGGTATCGGAGGATTTGCTTTTGAAACCTACATTTTATTTGCAATTCCCCTAGCTTTTCTAGTCGCTGCATTGGTAGGATTAATTCTCGAACGGGGAGTGATTCGCTATCTTTACGGGCGGCCACTAGAAACTCTGCTGGCAACTTGGGGCGTAAGTTTAATTTTGCAGCAGTTTGTCCGCAGCGTCAGTTGGGTGCTGGTAATTGGGATTGCGGTGTTTTGTTTGCTGTTTTTTGGCGGTTTGCGGTTGCTGAAATCGCGCCTGGATTTCGATCGCATTCGCAGCAAAATTATCGCCCTAATTTTGCCTTTATCTTTGGGTATTTCCTGGGCGGTGAGCACCTTTTTAGGGCAAACTTACAAACTGGCAGTAACTCAACCTTGGTTTGGCGCTCAAAATGTGGACGTGACTGCGCCTGCATGGCTGCGCGGTGGCATACCGCTGGGCAATTTTCAGTTGCCCTACGCGCGAATTTTTATTATTCTCCTCACCGGAATTTGTTTGGCGGGAATTTACCTATTTTTGCAAAAGTCGGTGTGGGGATTGCGGATTAGATCCGTGACGCAAAATCGCAGCATGAGTGCGTGTTTGGGTATTCCTACCGAACAAGTAGACGCGCTGACTTTTGCTTTGGGTTCAGGCTTGGCTGGTGTCGCTGGGTGCGCGATTAGTTTGATTGGTTCCGTAGGGTCAAATACCGGACAAAATTATATAGTCGATACGTTTATGGTGGTGGTTGTGGGCGGTGTTGGCAAGATTGTGGGGAGTGTAGTTGCTGCGATCGCGATCGGCACTGCAAATTACCTGATCGGTTCTGGAACCTTAGCATTAATGTTCGCTCCTATCAAGCCTTTAGCCGACTTTTTCACATTTTTCGCCACAACCAGCATGGCAAAAGTAATGGTATTCGCCTTAATTATGGCTTTTCTGCAAGTGAAGCCGGGAGGGATTTTCCCGCAAAAAGGGCGGACGGTAGAAAATTAAAAATTACAACTGCGAGTGTAGCGAAAAATGCAGAAAAAACATCAAAAACCCTGGGTAAAAGAAGCGGCAATTGTCAGCGCGATCGCCCTCACATTCATCTTACTCCTCCCAGGAATACTCCCCGACGTTCGGCTCAATCAATTAGGGCGATTTTTAGCACTAGCAATTGCCGCCCTCGGCATAGACTTGATTTGGGGATACACGGGTTTACTTAGTTTAGGGCATGGGGTGTTTTTTGCGATCGGCGGCTACGCCTTCGCCATGCACCTAAAACTGCAAATTCCCCCAACCGCCAGCAGTCAATTGCCAGAATTTATGAACCTCTACGGCGTTACCGAACTCCCCTGGTTTTGGCAACCATTTTATTCATTTCCCTTCTCAGCATTAGCAATAGTTCTCATCCCCGCCATCTTGGGTGCACTTTTAGGTTATTTAGTATTCCGCAATCGGATTCGAGGCGTTTACTTTTCAATTCTTACCCAAGCAGCAACCATTGTATTTTTCAACTTCTTTAACGGTCAGCAAAAACTGATTAACGGCACCAACGGACTCACCGACTTTAAAACCTTGTTCGGAGCCACAGTCAATGACCGAGATACTCAATATATTTTCTACATTCTCACCATACTATTTCTAGCAGCAAGTTACGCCCTCTGCCGATGGCTGACCAGCGGACGCTTCGGTCGCCTGTTAGTAGCAATTCGCGACGACGAAGTGCGCCTGCGTTTCTCAGGTTACAATCCCACAGGATATAAAGTTTTAGTCTTTGCAATTTCCGCCGGTTTAGCCGGGATTGCAGGCGCATTATTTACCGTACAAACCGGAATCATTTCGCCAAAAGCAATGGATATTGCCTTTTCAATTGAAATGGTAATCTGGGTCGCCGTCGGAGGCCGCGCCACATTATCGGGAGCAATATTAGGAGCGCTGCTAGTCAACTTTGGCAAGAGTTTTTTGAGCGAACAATTTCCCGAAGTGTGGCTATTTTTCCAAGGCGCGCTATTTTTAATAGTAGTCACAGTCCTGCCCGACGGCATAGTCGGATGGCTGCAAGATCAAAGTTTCGACCAAATCCGCAGCTTGTTCAGAAAACCGAAGTACGTATCTACTTACCCCAGCCTGGAACAAGACCCCCAAGTGCAGCTCGAAAAAGAAGAACTTGAACATTGAGTGCAAAAATATCGTGTAATTTATAAGTAGGCTGACATAAATAAATGTCACCTACAACAGACAAACAAAGCAATCGCAATAGACTTGGGAAAATCTGCGTTTCTCTCTGAGGAGACGCAATATATATGTCCACCTACTTAGATATCCGTAGCAAGTAGCTTCGTTCTTTAACTTGAGGGGCAAGATATGGCAGATATTATTGACTACAAAATCTACGGCGACGATTTGCAACTCATCGAGATTGAACTCGACCCCAAAGAAGGCGTCAGGGCTGAAGCTGGAACCATGACATACATGGAAGGCGACATCCAAATGCAAACATCCACAGGCGGCGGCTTATTTCAAGGTTTCAAACGAATGCTGACAGGAGAGGGTTTTTTCATTACCACCTTTGTCAATGCCGGAAATCGCAAGGCGCGCGTAGCTTTTGCCGCCCCCTATCCGGGTAAAGTAATTCCTCTTGATTTAGGCCAACTTGGCGGTAAATTTTTGTGTCAAAAAGACTCATTTCTCTGTGCGGCCAACGGCATTGACATTGAGGTAGCATTCACCAAGCGGCTCGGTGCCGGTTTCTTTGGCGGAGAAGGTTTTATTCTGCAAAAGTTGCAGGGTGACGGGCTAGCTTTTGTTCATGCGGGAGGAACAATAGTTGAGAAAAATTTGGGAGTTGGCGAAGTGTTGCGAGTAGACACCGGCTGTTTAGTAGCTTTTGCCTCCACAGTAGACTACGATATTCAATTTGTTGGCGGGTTTAAAAATGCTTTATTTGGAGGTGAAGGCTTGTTTTTGGCAAAGATGACTGGGCCGGGAAAAGTATACGTGCAAAGTTTGCCACTCTCGAAGTTAGCTGAACGGATTTTAGCTGCTTCTCCACCTCCTATTTCGAGCAGCTCTAGCAGTTTTAGTTTAGAGTAAAATAACCATTTATCTGCTTGTGTAGGGTGCGTCAGCTAGCAGATTTTCCGGCTTACCCAGAGACTGTTAACTGACGCACCTTCTCAGAGAAAATCAGCGCTCTCAGGTGCGTCAGCCCACAGATTTTCTGGCTTACCGAGAGACTTTTAACTGACGCACCCTACCCGGAGAAATTACCTATGAATGGCAAAGTATTAGAAATAGAAAACTTGACTGTGAGTTTTGATGGTTTTAAAGCCATCAACGGTTTAAATTTCAGCATGGATGCGGGCGAACTGCGAGTTATTATTGGGCCCAATGGTGCGGGGAAAACTACTTTTCTCGATTCAATTACTGGGAAGGTGCAGCCGACTGAGGGCAGGGTGTTATTTAAGGGACAAAATTTACGCAAGTTGTCGGAAGATAGGATTTCGCGCTTGGGAATTGGCCGCAAGTTTCAAACGCCGCGAGTTTACTTAAATTTAACGCCGCGCGAAAATTTGGAATTGTCTTGCAGCCGCCACAAAAATGTTTTTTCAACTTTGTTCCAGCCAGCTTCTGCTGCTGAAAAACGCACGGTTTCCGGTTTGTTAGAAACCATTGGTTTAGTTGCTAAGGCTGATATTTCGGCTGGTTTGCTTTCTCACGGGGAAAAGCAATGGTTGGAAATTGGAATGTTGGTGGCTCAATCTCCTGATTTGTTGTTGGTAGATGAACCTGTGGCGGGTTTGACGGATGAGGAAACGATGTTAACTGGGGAGTTGCTGATTTCGTTGGCCGAAAGTCATTCGGTGTTGGTAATTGAACACGATATGGAGTTTGTGCGGCAAATTGCGCGGCAGGTGACGGTGTTGCATCAGGGTACGGTTTTGTGTGAGGGGACTATGGATGAGGTGCAAAATGACGATCGAGTAATTGAGGTATATTTGGGAAAACCTGAAGAGTAAGAAGTCATTAGTCATTAGTCATTAGTCATTAGTCATTAGTTAGTTGACTGTTGTCGATTACCGATTGCCAATTACCAATTATTCATTACTACTCCAAAGAATATGCTACAAGTCTCTAATTTGAATGTTTATTACGGCGAAAGTCACATTTTGCGCGATGTCGATTTAAGCGTAAATGCTGGGCAAATGGTTTGCTTGATCGGCCGCAATGGTGTGGGCAAAACTACTATGCTAAAAACGATTATGGGGTTGTTGCAACCGCGCAGTGGCACTATTGCTTTTGGCGGAGAATCTATTGCTTCTAAGTTGACTTACCAGCGGGCTAGATTAGGCATTGGTTATGTGCCTCAAGGGCGTGAAATTATTCCACGTTTGACTGTAAAAGAAAATCTTTTGTTAGGTTTGGAAGCGAAACCAACCAAAACCAAAAATCCTGAAGTTCCTGATGAAATTTTTGAGTTATTTCCGGTTTTGAAAACTATGCTCGATCGCCTGGGAGGTGATTTGAGCGGGGGACAGCAGCAGCAGTTAGCTATTGCTAGGGCTTTGATGGGAGAGCCGAAATTGCTGGTTTTGGATGAACCGACGGAGGGGATTCAGCCGTCTATTATTTTAGACATAGAAGCTGCGGTGCGCCGTGTGGTTGCGACTAGGGGAATTTCTGTTTTGTTGGTGGAGCAACATTTGCATTTTGTGCGGCAAGCTGACTGGTATTATGCTATGCAAAAAGGCGGGATTGTGGCTTCTGGAAGCACTAGCGAGTTAAGTGATGAGGTGATTCAGAGGTTTTTGGCTGTTTGAATAGAATTGAAGGAAGGCACGACACGGATTTTGACGATGACAGCGAGCGACTCAAAGAGCAAGAAGGGCAAGCGTTTAGATTTGAAAAATGGCTTATTCGTCTGGGTTCGCTTGGTATTCTGCGATCGCAGTTTGGATTTCCTCGGCGGAGACATTTGCTTGTTCTGATTTCGAGTAAATCAGGTGTAAAACAACTTGAGTCGGTGATTCAACTTGATAAATCAAGCGATAACCGCCGCTTTTACCAACTTGGGAATCACTGTTTTTAGCCCGGACTTTGTAAACGGTGTATTGAGTCCCTGTAATCTGGTTTCCTATGAAGTTTCCTTGGATAAGCTCATCAAGGACTGGCTGAATATCGGTTTGAATTTGGCGATACTTTTTAGCGAGTCCTTTGAGGCGACGTTTGAAAAGTACCGTGAATGTGACTAGAACTGACATATCAGACATTGATACCGTCCCAGAGTTCCGATATGGGAAAGGTTTGTCCCGCTTTGGCTTGGTGGAGGGAGGCTTTCAGATCGGCGAGGATTTGCTCGTTGGAGTCGGTATCTGAGTCAAAATCTGAGTCGAAGTCTGGGGCGATCGCGGATTGTGTCCGACTGGTCAAAAATTCCAGAAATGCCAGCGTTTGCTCTAAAAGTGGCTCAGGAGTCCGTTCGATCGCTTCGAGAAGGCGTTGTTTAATCGGCGACATAAGACTACCTCTATTATTAATTATTTTTTCTGCCGTCGGGCATTGTGGTGCCGGCCATACTTGCTCGATCGATAGTAGCGCCATCTATATTAGCATTGCGGAGGTTGGCATCGGAAAGATTGGCATCTCTCAAGTCGGAAAATCGCAAGTCTGCACCGTCTAGATTTGTCTTTGTCAAGTTAGCTTTTCTAAGGTTAGCGTTGCTGATTCTCGCTCCTACTAATTCGGCTCCGCTTAAGTTTGTGCGAGCTAGATTGGTGTTGACAAAATCTGATATCTCGAAGCGACTACCGCTGAGGTTGGCATCTGATAAATCCGATCCTGTCAGGATGGGATTTTTTAAGTTAAGGTTAACTAATTTTACGGCTCGGAGGTCGCAGCGGGAGCAGCTTTGAGTTAGCAGCAGCGTTTCGACGTTGGCGTTGATTTGGTCGATTTGTTGCTGGGAGAAATTTTCGGCAAATTGTGGGGAGACGTAGCCGAGCTTTTTGGGGTCGTTTGCTTTTGGTTGGGGTGTTTGGATTGGGGGTGTTTGGATTTGTTGGGGTGTTTGGATTTGTTGGGGTGTTTGTGGTTGGGGTGTTGGGATTGGTTGGGGTGTTGGGATTGGTTGGGGTGTTGGGATTGGTTGGGGTGTTTCTATTTGCCCGATCGCACTTAGTTGCAGCCCCACCTTCGGCAAATCGAGAGTTGCTGCAAAAATTAGTAGGGCGATCGACATTATTGTGAGTTTTTTCATAAATCAATAACTTTTTGTTTGCAAAAATACCATTTATATGGTATAATACCTCGAAAAGTGAATTCCCTACATTTCGGTAAATAAATCGAAATTCAGATAAAAAACTTCGGAACCATCAGGTGCGCGAATTAACTTTTCTATTACCGGAGGCAGTTGCTGTTGACGGTACAATTCGGGAATCTCGCAGAAGCTTTCTTCGGTAATTTCCAAAATTTTTGGCATATCAGGAAGGGGAATTCCCAACCGATCGCTTTTATTTAAAGTACAAATAATCAGGTATTTGCACTCAGCAATGATCGGACTGCTGGGAAATATTGTGGATAAATTAATTATGGTAATCAGTTCTTCTTGATGCCGCAGTAAACTATTACCGTTAGGTAAAAGACCGTAGGCATTAAAGTTTTTAACAATGCGTTCCACTCGCTCAATAGGAACAGCATAGTAAATATTTCCTAGTTCAAAGGAAACAAACTTATGAGGAGCAATTCTAACAGTGGCGTGTTTCTTGCTCCGAAAGCGGCGATTGTAATTGGCGTGAGTCATTCGATTTTAGATTTTAGATTTTAGATTTTAGATTGAGGATTATTTGATTTTAGATTGAAGATTATTCATTTTATATCAACTCCCTTGGGATCTGAATTATTCATCTCTCTCTTCCCTTTCTCTGTATCCTCTGCGTCCTCTGCGGTTAAATCATTCCGATACAACCAGAATAGATATTAGGTTTTAAATAGAAGATTATGGGATTTTAGTAGGTGAGTCGGCTGCGTAGCTTTTAACTATAATTAGCGGGTGCAATTACTTTTGGTCTAAGTTTCGTTTGAGGTTAGCAATTATTTGATTAGAAATTTGAGATTGTGGATTAAATTATTGAGTGGTGGATTAATTTGGGGATAGCTTGTAAAAGTTGGGCTTCGCTGTAAGGTTTGGTGAAGTATTGATTTGCGCCTAATTCCATTGCCATTTGCCGATGTTTGGCCCCGCTACGGGATGTCAGCATGGCTACGGGAATCTTAGCAAACCGCTGGGTCGATCTGATCGATCGCAACAATTCAAATCCATCCATCCGAGGCATTTCAATATCCACGATCGCCAAACTGCAATCAAGACCATTTTGCAACTTTTCCAGGGCATCCACACCATCTTTAGCCTGTACCACCCGGTAGCGAGCACGAGTCAGCGTCAGAGACAACAACTGGCGAATTGTATAGGAATCATCCACTACCAAAATCTGCGGTGACTGACTCGCACTCGCCGGCATCTCCTGCACTTTACCGGAGACAGCGGCGATCGAACTATTTACCACAGGTTGACCCACCAAATCGTCCACATCCAGAATATTCACCACGCGCCCGTCCCCCAAAATCGTAGTCCCCAAAACGCCGCGAGGCTTGGATAGAGGCGGTGGCAAAGGTTTAACCACAATTTCCTGCTGACCGATTAGCCGTTCCACGGCCACCGCCAGCATTCCTTCGGTAGAAGCCAAAACCAGGACAGGAATTTCCTCTTGGGTCAAAGGGTCGGGAGAGGGGGCATCCGGCCCGACGACGCTGTATTCGAGCAAATCTTGCATTCTCACCAAACGAATAAATTCCTCCCGCCACCACAGCATCGGCTGATTGCCGGCAATGTGAACTTCCGAGGCTTTAATGTGCAGAATTTCCTCGACTGCATCCAGCGGCACTGCTATTTTATTGTGATCTGTCTTCACCATCAAAGCATCAGTAATCGACAGCAGCAGTGGCAGTTTAATGATAAAACTCGTACCTTTTCCCAGGCGAGAGTCTACCTTCACAGTCCCCCGCACAGTCCGCAAATTTGTTCGCACCACGTCGAGCCCGACTCCCCGCCCCGAAAGGTCGCTGACCCCTTCTGTAGTGCTGAAACCCGGCCAAAACAGAAAATCGTAGAGTTCGGCAATGGAAAATTCTTGAGCTTGTTCCTCCGTAGCCAAACCCTTTGTGACAATTTTACGGCGAATCATTTCCGGGTCAATGCCTTTGCCGTCATCGGCGACAGTAATAATAGTTTGGCCGCCTTGGTGGCGGGCTTCTATTTCTATTTGACCGCTGGCCGGCTTGCCGCTTGCTTTCCGAACTTCGGGAATTTCGATGCCGTGGTCGAAAGCGTTTCTCACTAAGTGTATTAAGGGATCGCGCAAAGCATCGAGCAAACTTTCGTCTATTTTGGTATCTCTTCCCACTAGCAGCAGGTTGACATCTTTATCGTATGTGATACACATCTCCCGCAGGGCTCTGGGCAAGTGATCGACGGCGCGACTGAAACTCACGACTCGCAACTGCATGACGCGGCTGCGTAGTTGTTCGGTAATGCGGCGCAGTTGGTCGGTACTGCGCTCGAATTTCATGGCTAAAGTGTCTAATTTGGTGGCGGAGTGAGAAATTGCTTGGGCAGTTTCGATGACTTCGGCGGCTGTCGAGTGGAACTCTGTATAACGATCCATCTCTAAGATATCGAAGTGAGCATGGGCCGGAGAGGATTTGCCGTTAGCAATCATGGGGAATTCTGTTTCTGCGGCTGCAAGTTTTCCCAATCCAGAGTTCCCGTTTCCCCCTCTCCACTCTGCAAAGCTCAGTCTGTCGTATTCTTCTCGCAACTGACCGCCGAATTGGTTCAAATCTACGATGTTGCGGCGGATGCGCTTGACTTCGCCCCGCAGTTCGGATTCTTGAAGTTCTAAATTTGTACGGTTGATGACTAATTCCCCGACTAGATTCACCAATTCAGTTAAGCGTTCTAAGTCTACCCGGATTGTCGGCCTTTGCGGGTTGGGGACTGGGAGAGAGGGGGAGATTTCGGGGAGAGTGGAGGAGGGGGAGATTTCGGGGGGAGTGGGAGTGGGGGAGAGTGGGAGAGTGGGAGAGGGGGAGATGTCGGGGATGTCGATCGCCCTTCCTTCCAATATTTGTTGGCGTGCGGTTTGCAAGTTTTGGGCGATCGCCCAACCCTCGGATTGCAACCGTTGTAGAGTCAAGTTTGGAGAGTCGATCAAATCTCTGAGGGCTGCGGCGACTTTCCCAAAATCCGGCAATTGCAGCATTCCAGCCAAACCGGAGAGTTGGTAGTAAACCTGGTTGAGGGCGGTGACGCTTGTTGCCAAATCTGCCTCGGGAGCTTGGGAAAGCTCGGTTTCTAGGCGATTGAAGAGTGCCGGCACTTGGTGTTCAAAAATCTGTTTCAGGGTTTCCGGGGCGGTCGATTGGCTGACTGTGGGGACTGGCGACGGTTCTGAGTTGCCGTACTTGGCCTGGAACTGATCGAAAATTTGGGCGATCGCCTCCAAGTTTTCCGTTTGATCCGGAGTTGTGACATCGGAGTGTTGAACTGATTCGATCGTAATCTTTTTGAGAGCATCCACCCCCTGCAGCAAAACACTCACAGTAGTCGGTTCCAGGGCCGCCAAGTCTGTGCGATCGCGCAAAATGACAAAACAGTCCTCCAGCGTGTGAGCCGCCGCCGATACGTTTTGAAAGCCCAACATCGAACCCGCACCTTTAATCGAGTGAGCGGCCCGAAACATTTCTTTAACTGCCGCTTGTCGCTCTTTCAAACCCGCAGCTTCCATCCCCAGCAGATTCGTCTCCATTGACTGAAGAAACTCTTCGCATTCTGCGGTAAAAGCATCTATTAATTCGTTTAAATCGTCATCATTCATATGAGCGGCCAAGATAAGCGGCCAGTAGTTTTGAACTCTTACCGATAACCTCGGTTCTTTGCTAATCGTTTGAACTCAAGGAATTTTCTAAGGAATTTTCTTTCGTTATTTCCGATCCCAAGCCAAGTTGTTGCCGCACTGCTTGCAATGATTTTCCTCTTTTTGCCTTCGGGCGATCGCTTGGAGGCGGCACATCGTCAGCCGAAATAACTGGTTTTTTTAGAGCAGCAAGGAGTTGGTTTAATTCTTCTTGAAGTTCTTCCACTGATTCTCCAAAAGGTGCGGTTTCTTTTTCAGAGCAGGCTGCGATCGCACCCTTATCGTCATAATACACCGTGCGAATTGTGTACCCGCCCTCCTCAAAAAATACTCGATAATCCCAGTTCATCATAGTTCTTCCTCTTCTCCTTGAAATATGTATCTATTCCCCTGCTTGCCAGCGATGCGCTCTATACTGACAATTTTAACTTGCTTGTCAACGTTGTACAAAACGCGATATACGCCCAATCTCAATTCCCATTCTGCTGTATTATTTGGACGCAGGGCTTTCCGGTTGCGCGTCTCGGTAGTGGGTTCATAACAAAGGTTAGCCTCAATACCGTCAACAATTACATTCTGTTCGTGTTTCTTAAACCACTGCAAATCCTCAATCGCTTGGTCTGTAAACTCAATCTCAAACACGATCGCCACAACCTAAAAATATTTCAAATACTCAGCCATCTTACCATTCATCATCGCACACTGCCACAATACCTAGAACCCCGACTTCTTCAATAAGTCGGGGTTCTAAAATTACGAACGGAAATTCGCCACGGACTTTTGCAATTGGCCCAGAGAACCAGACAACTCGTCCAAAGATGCTTTGACATCCGCACCTTTTTGTGCGGTCGTATTCGCAATCTCGTTGACTTGCTGCATACTGTTAGCAATTCCCTCAGCCGAAACAGTTTGCTTGGCAGATGCAATAGTAATATTCTGCACCAAAGCATTCATTTCTCGACTAACTTCGATGATGGCATTGAGGTGGGTTTTAGCTTCGCTTGCTAGCTTAGTGCCTTCCACTACCTCCAGCGTCCCCGATTCCATTGCCTTCATCACGCGGCTGATTTCTTCTTGAATTGTACCGACAATTTCCGAGATTTCCTCCGTAGCGCCGGCGGATCTTTCTGCTAATTTCCGCACTTCTTCGGCAACAACTGCAAAGCCTAAACCTTGTTCGCCGGCTCGCGCCGCCTCAATAGTAGCATTCAGAGCTAATAAATTAGTTTGCGAAGCAAGTTGAGAAATCGAAGTCACAATTTTGCCAATTTGCTGCGAAGATTCGCCCAAACGCTTCATCATTTTCGAGGTAGAGGCGATCGTCAACCGGAGCCCGTTAATGCCTTCGACAGCTCGATCGACCGCCATACCGCCGACTTCAGCCGTTTGAGAAGACTGCTGAGCCACTGTTTCGGCCCGCACCGAAACATCTCGCACGTCGCGGATCGAATTCACAATCCGCTCTATTTCGCGCATGATGGCAGATATTTTTGCTGCTTGAATTTCTGCCTGTTGGGTGAGTTGACTGGTATTGTTAATTGACTCGTCGGTGGCAGATGTTACCTGTTCGGCTAAAGTTTGAATTCCCGTTACTACTTTCCGCAGAGAACCGATTAAGAAGTTGAAAGAGTCGGCGACAGCACCTAAAACATCGTTAGTCACTTCCGCCCTGACTGTCAAGTCGCCTTGAGCCGCGCCTTTAATTTCTCCCAACAATTTAAGGACTTGCTGCGTCAGAGAATCAGCTTCAGCTTTACGTTCTGCTGCTAATTTTCCTAGTCGTTCTTCTGCCTCTTTGCGCTCGGTAATGTCAAAGCGAATGGCGATATATTTGACTATTGTGCCGCTGGTATCAAAGATGGGGGAGATCGTCGAATCTACCCAGTAAAACGAGCCATCTTTACGTCGGTTTTTGATTTCCCCTTTCCACACCAAACCGCGAGAAAGTGTCACCCACATTTCTTCAAAAAATGATTTGGGATGGTAGCCGGAATTGACGAGGCGGTGGTTGCGGTGCAGGAGTTCTCCCATGCTGTAACCCGATATTTCAATGAATCCGTCGTTGACGTAGGTAATCATGCCTTGCAGATCAGTCTCGCTGACGATCGCCGATTCGTCTAGGGCATTTTGCCGCGTTTTGAGTTCTTGCAGCAAGCGTTCCTGTGTCTCGGCCAACTGCTGCATTTGCTGCTGGGACGATCTTTCCTGGGTGACGTTGCGGCAAACTACTACGCCGCCTTTGAGTGCGCCCGTTTCGTCTTTGAGCGGCCGGCCGGTAATTTTCACCCACAGGCCCTCTGGATTCCCTGCGTGGCGGGTGAAAACCTCTACGTTCTCAGGAGATTCTCCTCTAATTGCCCGTGTTAAGGGGATCTCGGCTGTGGGATAGGGAGTTACCGTATCGGGCAAGAATAAACCGTATCTTGCCGACCATTCGTCGGGAAGAGTATCTGTCGAACCCGTGCCAAAGATATCTGCGGCGGCGGGATTGAACAACACAAAATTGCCTTTTTCGTCGGCAGCAATTATGCCGTCGCCAATGCTATTTATTAGCAGTTGCAAGAGATTGGTTTGTTGCCGAAATTGGTCTTCGGAACGGGCTAATTGGGCTGTTGTTTTTTCCAGTTGCACCATCGCCTGTTTGCTTTCAGTAACGTCGCGAGCGACTGCATACATGAGCTGTTGTTCGGTTTCAGGTCGCACTTTCCACGACAGCCACTTGTAGGAACCGTCTTTGCAGCGGTAGCGATTTTCAAAAGATTTTAATTCGGCGCCACTAGCTACTTTTTCCGCTTGTTTTCGGGTTGATTCGCGATCGTCTGGATGGACTAAATCGATATAATAGTTGTCTTCGAGTTCATGCGCCTTGTAGCCGAGTGTGTTTTCCCAAGAGGGATTGATACGCTTGAATTTGCCTTCAAAACTTATAATACAAACCAAGTCTAGGGAAAGGGTAAAAAATCGATCGCGCTCTTCTTCTGCTTTTTTGCGATCGGTAATTTCGATCGCCACACCGCCGACACCGATGGGTTTGCCGTCAGCTCCGGGCAAAGGAAAATATGACGCCAGCCAATCTCGCACGATGCCCGGTTCGTTGACGGTTGTACCCGACACCTCAACGTTTAAAAACGGTTGGTTGGTGGCGAGAATCTGCTGCAACATCGGCTGTAGGGTATCGACCATTTGGGGTACAACTTCCCTCACCGTCTTGCCGAGGTGTTCGGCAACTGAGACGCCTGTGGTTTCCGCTAATTTCTCGTTAACTTGGACGAAGCGCAACTGCTCGTCAAAAATAAACATTGAGGCCGGGGCGGCTGTGAAAAATGCGTCAAACCGGGTTTGACGCAAAACTAATTCTCGTTCTAGGGCTTTGCGATCGGTGATGTCGCGAGCTTCGGGAATCAGCAGCACGACTTTGCCGCTGTCGTCTACGATCGGCTTGAGGGAGAAGTCCACAGTTATCACAGCACCCCCAGCAACGAGTACGTCGGCTTCGTAGCGGACAACCTCGCCGGCGGCGGCTTTTGTGAGCGCTGCTTGCACTTTTTGCTTGGCTTCTGGGGAAATTTGCCACCACAAATTATCTACAAACTGCGTGCCTACGAAGTCTTCGCGCTCCATTCCGGCGATGTCGAGGGCTGTTTGGTTGGCTTCCAAAACGGTTCCGTCTGGTTTGAGCAGCCCCACTAATTGAAACGATTGGTCAAAAATGGCTCGGAACAGTCTTTCGCGATCGCGCAGCATCTCTTCTGCACGTTTGCGATCGGTGATGTCGCGAGTAACTGTTGCGAACCCCATCGGCTCGCCGGTTTCTGGGTGTTTGACTGTAAATAGGGTGAAGTCAACGGGAAAGTCTTCGCCGGTTTGAAAGTTCCTCAAGCGGAATTCGCCCTGCCAAAAACCGTCTCGCACAGTAGCAGGCACGATTTCTTCTTGGAAAATCTTACCATTTTCTACTGAGAAGAAGTCATACATACTTTTGCTTTTGACTTCTTCAATATTTGGCAATCCTGCTAGTTTCATTCCCGCGACATTCAGGTATGTTGCCTCTCCCTCCATGGTGGCAGTGCCGATAAAATCCGAGCTGCTTTCTACGAGCGAAATCAATCTTTGCTTTTCGATTTCTGCTTGCTTGCGCTCCGTGATGTCGTTGTTAGTTTCTAAAATTGCTTTCGGTTTTCCCTGTTCATCTCGCTGCAAATTCCAGCGACTGAATACGGTAATTTTGGTAGCATAATTGGTGGTGTGAATTACTTCTCCTTCCCAATAATCCTGCTCTTCTAACTGTGCCGAAATAGCGGCTAAAGGCTGGGGGAAAATGGTGTGCAATAGAGTATGGGTGATTTTCCCCAAGGCTTCTTTTTTTGTCCAGCCGTACATCCGTTCGGCTCCCTGACTCCAATAATTAATCGTGCCGTCCATATCCCGAACGATCAAGCCATCGCTGGCAAGGTCGAGCATTTGCAAGTTCTGCTGCAAGGCTTCTTCTACGCGCTTGCGTTCTGTAATGTTGCGGGCGATCGTTGAGATAAATTCAACTTCTGAATTCTCGGATTTGTGGGCAACAATTACTTGAGAAACTGGTATTTCTTCGCCGTCTAAACTCTGCCAAACTGTCTCGCCACTCCACACCCCGTCCCGGCAAGCTGCGGGGATGCCGACGTTCACAAGAGTGTCGATACTTTTGGGGGATGTCAGGTCAGAAATGCGGATTCCGGTTAAATCGGCGTCAGAGCCAACTCCCAACATTTCTCTGGCTGCGCGGTTGATATAAATGGTGCGCTGTTGGGTGTCGGCGATGCCTACCCAGTCTGTTGTGGTTTCTAAAATTGCTTTGAACCGCAATAGTTCTTGTTCAGATTTGCGACGATCTGTGATGTCGCGCGCCAAGCCGAGCATTCCTAAAATGTTGCCTTCTGCATCTTTGAGGGAGAATTTCTGGGTGTCGAAGCTGTGTACTTTGCCGTCGGCTAAGGTGGCTAAGTCGTTGTAACCGGGATGCTCCCGGTGGTTGCCGGCCCGGAAGTTTTGGATTTGGTTCTCGGAATCGGTTTCGGCGTGGAAGTTGGCGAAGATTCGATCGACCGATATACCAATTTCTGCGTCGTCTTTGCCAATAATTTCTGCTTGGGTTTTGCCGAAGGCGGCGGCGAAACCTGCATTGACTAGGGTGTAGCGCAAGTTTCGATCTTTGACAAAAATGCAGTCTGGCGTAGCGTCAATGACTGTTCGCAGCAAGTTTTGGGAGCTTTCTACTTCTGCCAGTGTCTGCCGCAGTTGTTCTTCCATTTGCACGCGATTGGTGATATCTCTAATCGCGCAAACGAGAAATTGTCTACCGTCGGCATCTACAAAGGTAGATTTTTTGGCGGAGACAAAGCGGGTGTTTCCTGCTTGGTCTGTGATAGTTTTTTGGATTTCGGTGCTGGTATTTGTCAAGAAAACTAATTCGTCTTTTTCTCGATATGTCTCTGCTTCCTGTTTGGGCAAAAACTGGTCGTAGGATTTGCCAATTAGTTCTTCTCTGCTGTGACCTAGGTGTTGACAAAAAGCATCGTTTAATATTAACCAGCGGTGCTGTTTGTCTTTGACGTAAATCGGGTCGGGGATGCTGTTAAGGATGTTGTTTAAAAATTTTTCTGAGGCTTTTAATTGCTCTTGTACTGCGGTGCGATCGCGAATTTCCTGTTCCAATTGTGCATTAGTTTGCAGGAGCTGCTCGGTTCTTTCATTCACTCGCTGCTCTAGTTCTGCCGTTAGCTGCTGCAAGGTCGCTTCTGTCTGTTTGCGCTGGGTAATGTCGCGGCCTTCGGCGAGGATTTGAAATACTTCTCCTGTTTCATTTAACAGGGGCTTAAAGGACACGTCAATTACTGTCACATGGTTGTTGGGGCCGGTGATTTCGTATTCTTCCCGGACAAACTTGCCTGCAGAGACTTGTTTAATGTTCATTTTTAGGCGCTGCTGGTTGGTTGGAGATGATGCCCACCCTGGTGTCAGCCAAAATTTCAGCCCCAGCACTTCTGATGCTTGGAAATCGCCCAATTCTAGCGCTGTCTGATTTGCTTCGATCAGAGTACCGTCTGGATCTAATACTGCGATCGCTTGAAAAGCTTGGTCGAAGATTGCGTGAAATCGCTGGGTAGTTTCGCTCAGTGCTTGTTCTGTTTCTTTTTTAGAGCTCAAGATTTGCTTGGAACCTACTAAGAATCCGTAACGGTTGGACAAACTCAAAAAAACGAGCGCCACCATTACAGTTATCCAATCGAACACACTTTGTGCCACCTGAGAGTGGGGCAGCCCTAGGTATTCGGCGGCGTGGCCGCTGTGGCCGAAAGCGCAGCTCCAAAATATGCCTGCTGTGGCTGTGGCGAAGATGTCGAACCCGAATTGACGGTTTCGCCACAAACCTAAGCTGATTATCCAGGCGATGGCAAAGTAACACACACAAATGATGCAATTAGCAGCTCCAGTTACCACCGATTGGGAGAAGTCAGGCAACGTCAGGGTGAAAGTCGTTGCGATCCAGGTATAGAGAATTTCGATCATAAGATTAAGGATGGGCAAATCGGATGCGGGCGATCGTTAGTTAAATTTATTCATGCACAGCCGTTGCAGACTTATCTGTATTGTTGATTTTTACCAGCGTTCGGAATGGGCGATCGCTTCTACATCGACAATCATTAGCAAGCGTCCTTCGGAATTGTACAGACCTTTTAAGAATGGAGCTAGGTCGGGACTCACATCTAGTGCTGAGACAATGCGATCAGGATTGAGAGGTAAAACTCCTTCGACGCGGGAGACGGCTAATCCCAGGCGCATTTTCGACAACAATCTCACGTCTCGTGGATCGGGCGCTTCTACCACTAAGATGCGACTGTTTGGGTGGTAGGTGTCAACCGACTCAATACCTACAAACAGTCCAAAGTCTGCCGCTGCTAAGATTTCGCCCCGCAAGTTGGTTAATCCCAGCAAAAATGGCTGGGTATTGGGAACCAGGGAAATCGGTTGTTCCTTGAGGGAAAGGACTTCCCGCACTGCCTCTAATTCTATGCCGAACAGACTGCCTCCTTGACCGAACAGGAGAAATTGCTTTGTTGCACTTGTCTGATTCCCCCCAGCGGGGGGAGCCGTTATTTTCATGGCTTATTTTTAGTTTCTAGTGTAGCTTACAAATTAGAGTGTTGCTTTGACCCTAAAGCCGATCGCCCATCGAGTTTTTCAGCATCACTTTGGGCGCCTCAAATGTTTCCGTTAAATAAATCGCGGTTGGGCAAATAAGCAGGTTTTTATCATTAAACATAAAGTTTTATGGAATTCAAAAACCCAGTTTATTAAAAAAAACGGGGTTTGTCGGTATAATGTTTTTTGGGAAGCGGCCGATCGCTTTATATTCGGTTTACGCTGAAAGCAGGCGCTGCACTATGTGGACGAGTTGTTGAGGTTCAAAGGGTTTGCTGACGTAAGCGTCGGCCCCTAAATCAGTTCCCCAAGCTTTATCGATCTCGGTGTTTTTATGAGTACAAAATACTACGGGCAATTTGGCAGTTGTGCGATCGCCCCGCAATTCTCTGATCACTTCAAACCCGTTCATTCGTGGCATCACTACATCTAAAACGACCAAAGCCGGAGGGGTTTTGCGGATCAGGGCGATCGCTTCTTCGCCGTCACCTGCCCGCATCACATCCAATCCGGCATCTTGAAGAATGCGGCAGATAATTTCTAGTTCGCTCTTAACGTCGTCCACTACTAAAATTTTGGACATGATTCCCCACTTCCTTGCTGTTATTGACAGCGGACTATGTTTATTTAGAAGCTGACGCGATCGGCGGCGATGGGACTATACCGCTTTGCGGACAAATTAATGTACTTCCAAATACATTATATAGCCGATCCTAGGGCTGAAGGTTAGCTGTCAGCGATAAAAAACGATAAAAATTTACTTGACTAACAGAATCGCTCTGAATAAATTAATCGGCAATTAGTAATTGATTCGTGGTAAGCTGTTCTGCATTTAAATTGGATGTCAAAAAATAATCAAACTATTGTGGGGAGTAGGGGTTGGGCGTCCCGCCCGCCCTGAACCTACAATTTAAATGCGCGACAGCTTAATTCGCTGTTTTGAAACCAACTGCTCTCAGTAGAAAGCTCCCTAGCCAGACAAAAGCCGGATATTCTACGTATTTTTTTTTAGCCTAATTCCCAATAATCTAGTTTTGTATAGTGCCTAAATGAGGGTGCTAAAATATTTAACTATCGGAATTAATAGCAATTTAAAAGGAGATATATAGCAATCCTAAATGATTCGTGTAATTCTTGTAGGGGCAAACCCCCCGTGGTTGCCCCGCCTTGGTTGGGGTAGG